>DASUXX010000373.1:0-4788 GCA_036377755.1 Gemmatimonadaceae bacterium | reverse complement strand
CGCCTGGGCTGTTTCGCCAACCGCTATCTGCGTTGGAGTCGAAGTAACCTGAACCACAGTGGTGACCTGTGGCTCCGGGCCTTCGGCTGACTTGCACGCGCCCGCGAGGAGCAGTGCCGTAACAAGGGCAAACTTTCTCATTCAGGAACTACTCCCGCAACATTAAAAGGTGGCAGACTGCTGCCTCTTGATACCCAAACACAGAAGATTGGTTTGACCCTCACCAATCGGTCCCCAACGGTATGGTAAGCCTGCCGAAGCGGCAACCATAATGCCGCAAAAAAAGCCCCTGCCAAGGCAGGGGCTTTTTTTTCTGGAGCTGTACGGCGGGACTACCGGTTGAGCGTGTTATCGAGAGCGGGTGCGTTGGTTCCTGTCGCAACCGTCATGTTGCCGCGCGAAGTGATAGTATACACGCGGCCGCAGTTGAAGCCGATGCCCGCACGAGTGATCGCAGGCGTTGCTGCACCGGCGACCGTTGTGCTGAGGTTATACGTGCCGCACGGAACTGCAGTAAAGGTTCCTGCAGCTTTATATGCGACCGCGCCGCCTACCGCTATCGTGACGGCTGGCGCGGTTGTGGTCGTGATGTTGAGCGTCATCGGCTGCGCGTTCGAGATCGCGTTCACGAACCGGACGTAAGCTGCGGTATAATCGAGCGCCGGAATCGGATCCTCGACGATGAACGCGTCTGCATTCTTCGCGGTCGTGTTATAAAGACCGCTCACGTAATACGAGTAATACTTTCCGTCGGCGAGTGTGGACTGCACGCTCGCGATGGCGAGGTCCTTGTCAGTGGTCGCCGAGATTCGCGCGGTGAAGGTGTACTGACCAGGATTCAAGCCGTTGTACAGGGCGCCGTTTCCAGCGTTGGTGTACGTAACTCCGTTAGTCGACTCCGCACCGGTGGCAGACGTGATTGCCGTTACCTTCTGGTCGTTCGCATAGAAATTCACTGCGGGCGCACCAGGACCGAAGTTGAAAAACTTGATTGCAGAGGCAGCAGGCGGAACTGTGATGTCCTGCACTGCGTCCTTCTCGTAGTCACACGCTGTGAGCAGGACTGCTGAAAGCAGTCCCGCAGCTGAGAGGTATCGATTCATGTTCATCACGGCAGGAAAATCCATGGCTCTACAGTGTGATAGTCGAGTGCAAGACCACCGATCTTGTCGAGGCCTGCGCGGTTCCACACATACTCTGAGTTGTAACGCGGACGGATGCGCCACACGATCTTGCCGCCGTTATCCGGATACAGGTTGGATGGCGGCGTGAAGCCGGGATAAACCTGCTCGCCCGTCTGCGGATCGAGATCCGTGTAGTGGTAGCGGCGCATGTCCATCCAGATCTCGTTGTGACCCCATCCCCACAGCGCGATGTACTTCTGCACCATGATGTGAGTGAGGGTGAGGTTGGCTGCTGACGGAACGATGTTCGGATCTGCCAGGAAGGCCGCCTTTTCTGTGGACGAGATCTGCGCAGGAGTCTGGCCGTTGTCGCTGTTGCGTGCGTTCACGAAATCGATGTGCGACGCGATTCCGTTCTTGTACGCTTCGAGAGCCAGCGCCCTGTTGCCCGAGCGCAGTGCCGCTTCGGCCTTGATGAACTGCAGCTCCGAGTAGGTCATGTTCGGAATCTTCGACTTGTCGTCGAAGATGTAGCGCGCCGGCTGCTGAAGTCCGCCGGTGCCGGCGTATCCGAAGAAGTTGAACGGACGCTGCTTGGTGGTGAGCGCGCCGAACCCGATGACGTTGATGTCGAGACCGCGATACTCTCCGAGCGAGTCCGGAGCGAGCATACGGGTCATTCTCGGGTCGACCGTTCCGCCGAACGTATTGCCGTTCATCAGGTTCACGACGAACTGCGTCTGGCGATAGTTCGTGATGTTGTCGCGGGTACGTCCCCAGAAGTTTCTGTCGTCGTTGCCTGTCGCAACTGGATACGTGAGAAGCGCATCGTCGGCGTTCGACGCGAACGACTTGTCGACGTTGGCGATGATCTCAGCCGGCTTGTACAGCGATGCCTTGTTGGAAAGATGGTTCTGGGCAATCGCCTTCATTCCATACGCCAGCTTCAGCCACTTCGAGCGATCGCCGTTGTAGATCCGGTCGCCGCGGCCCATGTAGCTCGCGCTGACGGCGCCGTCGGTGCGTGACAGGTTGGTGATCGCACTGTCCAGGGTCGCCAGAACCGTCTGATATGTAGCTTCCTGCGTATCGTAATCGAAGGAGAACTTCGACGGATCGATCGCTTCCTTCACGATGATCTCACCATGCATGTCGGTGAGCACCATCCATCCCCACGCCTTGAGAACCTGGCCGACGCCGAGGATGTCCCATCTTTCCTCCGCTTCGGCTTTGTGCTTCATGTCCTCGAGATTGAGGCCGAGTGACCAGTAGACGTCGCGCCACTGCTGCGCGCCGTTGTCACTCGATGGATCGTAGCCCATGCGGTCCCAGGTGCTGAGGGAGGTGCCGGGCAGCGTCCACTGCTGTGTGTAGCGTCCGATGAAGCGTCCATCGAACTGTGGTGATGTGACGAACCAGTGAAGCATTGGCGGCAGGTAAAGATTTGCCGCCACAACTTCAGGCGCGTTCGGGTTTGTGTTTACGTCGAGGTAGTCGTCGCACGCAATCGGCGCAATCATGACGCCGACGAGCAACGCTGCGGAAAGTTTTTTCATCTTCATCTCAATTATCTCGTCAGCTTGATGCCGAAGTTGATGCCACGCGGAATCGGGAAGTTGCCGAAATCGATTCCGGCCGCGCCCGAGCCACCGACGGCTGCTGTGTTTCCGTTAACGATTGGATCGAGACCTGTGTAATTCGTCCAGAGGAACAGGTCCGTTCCGGTGATGAACACGCTGGCGTTCCTGATAAGTCTCTCAGGGAGCGCGTACGAGACGGTGATGTCGCGCAGTCTCAGCCAGTTGATGTCCTTCTCGATGAACAGCTCTTCCGAGATGTTCGTGTAGTAAGTGGTATTCACTGCCGGGACCACGACGATGGTGTTCGGCGTCGGGTTGGCGGAGTTTTCCTTACCATCTCTCAGTACACCGTCGATCACGCGAGGCTCCCAGCGGTCGAGCGTGCTCGGGCTGAGGCCGCGAGCCGTCAGGTACTGCTCAGTCGCGTTGAACACGTCGCCGCCCTTGCGGATATCCCACAGCATGCTGAGCGAGAGGTTGCCACGCTTCACGTTGTTGGTGAGTCCGATCAGGAAGTCAGGCGTACGGTCGTAGCCGTGATCGATGAACACGGTCGAGCGAATCGGAAGTCCGCTGGTTGGATCGATGAGGATCTTTCCGGCGTCGTTGCGGAGGTAGTAGAGACCCGTGAGTGACTGAGTCGAAAGTCCCGGCGCGGTTCCGTTGCGAACGTTTCCAAAGAGCCACGTATCGGAGACGTAGGATTCAGGAAGTGCGTTGGGCAGCTTGAGCGTCTTTCCGTGCGCCTTCTCGAAGTTCGCAAGGATATCCCACGAGAAGTTGTTGCGAAGGACCGGCGTTGCGCGGGCGGTCAGCTCGAAGCCCTGATTGCGCGTCTCTGCACCGTTGAGGTTGAAGAGGATGAAGCCGGTTGCGTAGCTGCCGCGGATATCGTTGACGATCTGGTCCTTGGTCTGCTTGCGATAGAATGTCGCGTCGACGCCAAGACGATCGTTCAGGAAGCTGAGCTCGGTGCCGATCTCGTATGACTTTGCGAATTCAGGCTTGAGTCCGAGGTTCGGACCGGTGAAGCCGTATCCGTATCCGCCGTAGGATGTGGACTTGAACTCGAGTGACGGGCGGAACGCGTAGGGACGTGCATCCTTACCCACCTCTGCATACGCTGCTCTCAGCTTGCCGGTCATGTGACGGCCGATTGCCGGAATAGCGTCGGAGAAGATGAAGCTTCCCGAAATCGAGGGATAGAAGAACGAGTTCCTCTCCTGCGGAATCGTGGAAGTCCAGTCGTTACGGCCAGTCGCAGTCAGGTAGAGATAATCGCGGAACGACAGCGTCGCGCTCGCAAAGGCGCTGACGAGACGGCGCTGCGCGATGGTCTGACGGCTGGTTCTGATGCTTGCGTTGTTGATCGAAACGAAATCGGGCTCGAGGAAGTTCTCACCGGCCGATGCGTCCGTGGTGGACTTGAAGTCACCGATCGAGTGACCAACGAGTCCGTTGAGCGAGAACGCGCCGAATGAAATCGGGTTGACGTTGAGGAGCGTCTGCGCGCTGATGTTGCGGGTGATGTCGTCAGCGACGTCGATGATACCGTTTCTCGTGACGCCGAACGCGCTGCCCGGGTGACGCAGGATGAGGTTCTGGTTGGTGTAGCTGTCAGTACCGATGTTGGTCTTGATGTTACCCCAGCTGAACGGCGTCAGCTTGAGACCGAGATTGGCGATGATGCGATTGTTCTTGGAATTGATCTGGTTCTTGTTGACGTTGAGGTACGGATTGTCGATCTCGGCAGAGGCAGCGAGCTCCGTGATTCTGCGGCGCTCACCTGACGGAAGGAGATAATCCTTCGCGTTGTCGAATGACGGCCATACCAGAAGTCCGATCAGCGGGCCGCCTGCACCTTTGAACGACTGCTTGTTGTTCGCATAGGTGTAGCCCATCGAGAGATCGGCGCTGAGCCACTTGGTGACCTGTGCCTGCGATGCGCCAGTGACGTTGACCCGGTCGTACTTGCTGTTCGGAATCACGCCTTCCTGGTTCGTGAGCGACGTCGAGACACGATAGTTGATGCGATTATCCGGGGCCGCACCGCTGAACGCGAGGTTGTGCTTCTGAGTGAGCGC
>DASUXX010000372.1:0-5264 GCA_036377755.1 Gemmatimonadaceae bacterium | reverse complement strand
GTAAATCGAACGTATCCGATGCAGTGAGATGGGTGCTGGGCGAGCAGCGAGCGCGCGCACTGCGCGGCGCAAAAATGGAAGAGGTCATCTTCCAGGGATCTTCTGCGCGCCGTCCGGTGAACATCGCCGAGGTGTCTCTCTATTTCGAGAATGAAGACGGCGCTCTCGGTGTTCCGTTCCGCGAAGTAGTGATCACGCGCAGGCTCAGCCGGTCAGGCGAGAGCGAATACCTGCTGAACAATGCGCCGTGCAGGCTCCGCGACATTCACGACATGGTGCGTGGCACCGGACTCGGAGCCGATTCCGGCGTCGTGATCGAGTCCAAGATGATCGACGCGCTTCTTTCAGATCGTCCGGATGAGCGTCGCGAGCTGTTCGAAGAAGCTGCCGGTGTAGGTCTCTATCGCGACAGGAAACGCAGCACTGAGCGACGTCTCGAAGAGACTGCCGTCGATCTCGGTCGGCTCGACGATCTCATTGCGGAAGTTCAGACGCAGGTAAGATCGCTGGCTCGCCAGAGAAAGCGCGCAGAAAGAAATGTCGAGCTGCTGAAACGCCGCTTCACGGTCGATATCGCGCTCGCTGCACGCGAAATGGATGCGTGGCGTGACGAGCTGTCGAGACTCGAGATGCGAGTCGCAGACCTTCGCAACGAAGCACCGGCTGCTGAAGAGAATGTTGCGGCAGCAGAGGCGGCACGTGATGCAGCTCATGGAGCACGCGCCGCTGCTGAAGCGCGTCGCGGTGAGCTTGCACGACTCGTATCAGAGCAGCGAGAGAGCACGCTTCAGCTTCGCGGGCAAATCGCGGTCGCCGAGGAGCGCCAGCGCAATGCGGTTGCGCGCCGTGAACGAGCCGAGCAGGAGCAGCGGGAAGGGGGATCGACCGTCGAGCGTGTGATGGAAGAGCTCGACAACGCTGTAGCGCACAGAAAGCAGCTCGAACAGGAGCTGGCGCTCGCGAACGAATCCCATGCCCGGACGTCGTCCGAGGAGGAGCAGGTTCGTGCATCCCTTGCGCAAGCGCGCGCAGCCGTCGAGACGGCAGAGCGTGCAGCACGCGAGATGCGTGAAGTTGCACATCGTCATGCACTCGATCGCGCTGCGAGTGAGCGCGAGCTGCAGGAGCTTGCTGCGCGACGCGCTTCCCTGCTCGAGGAGCAGACACAGCTTGCCGACAATGAATCCGCAATACGCCGCGAGCTCACAA
Source organism: Gemmatimonadaceae bacterium (assembly GCA_036377755.1). Classification (GTDB taxonomy): domain Bacteria; phylum Gemmatimonadota; class Gemmatimonadetes; order Gemmatimonadales; family Gemmatimonadaceae; genus UBA4720. The sequence continues at coordinate 4,055 of DASUXX010000372.1, read as the reverse complement.
CTGTCGAAGAATCACTCGCAGATGCTCGCGGCCGCAGCGCGTTGCGCAGCTCCGATCATCAGGAGTCACTCGCAGCATTGCGTGCTGCGCGTGAAGCCGATTCGTCGGCGCGGTCGTCATTGCTGCGCGCCGAAGAATCACTGACGGCTCTCGAAAGCAAGCTCAACGCGCTCGAGGAGCTCGAGCGGGAGCGCGTTGGTCTCGCTCCCGCAGCGGCGCGCCTGTTGAGAGAGCGCGATCGATTTGGTGAAGGAGGCGTGGTTGGTCCGTTGAGCGATTTCATTACAACGGAATCCGACGCCGCTGCACTTGTCGAGCGATATCTCGGAGCAACGGTTCATGCCGTTCTTGTTCGCGATCGCAGCGCCGCGGAATCGATTCGGGCATGGCACGCGGCAACGAATCCCGGCCCCCTTCTGTTGTTGCCGATCGATTCAGGCAACGGAGAACATCACGATCACAGCGGTGAGGATCTCTCCCGCCTCGTGCGATCGGAATCCCCGGCTGCGCACTGGGTGCGCTCGCTTCTTGGCAGAGTGCAGGCGATCGAGAATGGAACGGGCTTTGTGGATGCACGCGGAGCAATCTGGCTGCCTGCAAACATCGCAGGCCCTGGTCCGCTCAGAAGACGCGCTGAAATCGGTGAGCTTCGTCGCGCGCTTGTCGATGCCGAGGCGGCGAAACGGGTCGCGCTCGCGACCGCCGAGACTGTTCGCGCTACGCTCGTTGCGGCCGAGAGTGCTGCGCGAGCAGCCGAAGAAGCTGCACATGCTGCATCACGTGAAGCTGCAGAGCACGAAGATCAATTCACTGCTGTGACGCGACGTCATCATCGCGCCCTGAAGGAAGTGGGCGATGCGTCCGCATTGCTGGAGAGACTTGCGGCACGCGAGCTGGCCATCAGCGAGAATGCGGCTCGCATTGCTGAAGCAATTTCAGAGAAGGAGGCGTCTGTCGTGCGCCTCGATGCCGAGATTGTCGAAGCACGGCGCGCTCTTGGCGAAACAGAGACCAGGCAGGAAGAAGCGCGCGACAAACGAACAAAGAGCGAGATCGCGGTGGCGCAGGTGAACGCTCGCCTGCAGGTCGCATCCGATCGCGAGCGGCATCTTCACGAAGAGTACGCTTCGGCGCATGCCCGGCTGGAATCACTTCAGTCCGAGCTCAGCAACTTGTCTGCGGCTGACGGAGAGCTTGCGCAGCAGCTTGCAACGTGGCAGCTCGATCTCGAGGCGCAACAGGCTACGCTCGAAGACTCAGAGGCACGGCTCGCAAGCGCGGAGCTGGCTGTAAAAAGCGCCGACGAGAAACTGGAAGCAGCCGAACACGAGCTCACCGACATTCGTCACCGGGCAACGGCAGTGAGCGATGAGCTTCACTCGTCGGAACTTCGCCTTACCGAGCTATCCGGCCGCCGCGCGATGATTCGTGAACGGCTCGAGACAGAGTGGAAGAAGCCTCTCGACGAATTGATGCAATCTGTCGAGCAGCTCGACATCGACGATGACACGCTTCGCGCAGAATCTACTCAGCTTCGCGAACAGCTCGATGCACTCGGCCCTGTGAACCCTCTCGCAATCGAAGAACATGAAGAGGAGCAGAAGCGCCTCGAAATGCTCACGACTCAGCGCGCTGATCTGGCGGCTGCAAAGCTTTCACTTCAGCAGGCGATTCGCGAAATCGATACGACTGCCCGCGAGCTGTTCCTCACGACGTTCGTGCAGGTGCGCGAGAATTTTCGCAACATCTTCATGACGCTGTTTGGTGGAGGCGAATGCGACCTCCGTCTCGAAAATGCAGAGACTCCGCTCGAGGGAGACATCGAGGTCCATGCAGCGCCGCGCGGAAAGAAGACTCAGCGTATTCACCTCCTCTCCAGCGGCGAGCGAGCGCTCGTTGCGCTGTCACTCCTGTTTGGAATCTTCCTCACCAAGCCAAGTCCTTTCTGTCTGATGGACGAGGTCGATGCGCCGCTCGACGATGCAAACATCGGCCGCTTTGTGAGAATGCTGAACCAGTTCAAGACCAACACGCAGTTCATCGTCATCACTCACAATCCGCGAACGACCACCGAGGCGGCGGACGCCGTTTACGGTGTGACGATGCAGGAGCCGGGAGTTTCATCTCTCGTCAGCGTGCACATGCGCGGCAAGGCAGTCGAAGACGCGATTGCCGGAACTCTCACACCCGCAGAAGCTGCGGAAGCGTTGACAGTCTGATATGCTCGTCGTAATGCATCATGAGGCGAGGTCTGCGGAAATCGACCGCGTCGTGCAGGTAATCAATGAGATGGGCTACGAAGCCCGGCCGATGCCGGGCGCGCAGCGCACAGCCATCGGTGTTGTCGGTAACGATGGGCGAGTAGACTCATCGCGACTCGCGGCTCTGCCCGGCGTGGTGCAGATCATCCACGTCACGCAGCCTTACAAGCAGGTCTCGCGCGAGTGGAGGCCCGAAAGCACGGTCGTCACGATCGCGCCGGGTGTCACTTTCGGCGGAAGCGAAGTTCCGATCATCGCCGGTCCGTGCTCTGTCGAATCCGAGCAGCAGATCATCGATGCAGCCCGTGCTGCCCGCGATGCAGGTGCGACCGCACTCCGTGGAGGCGCATTCAAGCCGCGCTCCTCGCCGTATGCGTTCCAGGGACTTGGCAAGAAAGGCCTCGAGCTTCTCGCGATCGCACGGAAGGAAACGGGTCTTCCGATAGTCACCGAAGCAATGGATGACGAAGGCGCGCATCTCGTCGCGGAGACCGCTGATTGCATTCAGATCGGCGCCCGCAACATGCAGAACTATTCGCTGCTCAAGACTGTCGGGCGCATCGGCAAGCCAGTGCTTCTCAAGCGCGGCATGGCTGCCACGATCACCGACCTGTTGTTGAGCGCAGAGTACGTCCTGTCCGAAGGAAACTCACAGGTGATTCTGTGCGAGCGCGGCGTGCGCACGTTCGATCCGGCGAACCGCAACATGTTCGACCTCACCGCCATTCCCACCGTGCACAAGCTGTCGCATCTGCCGATTATCGCAGATCCAAGTCACGGGACGGGAATACGCGATCGCGTCGGACCAATGGCCCGTGCTGCACTCGCAGCAGGCGCCGATGGAATCATCGTCGAGATGCACCCGCGGCCCGACAATGCACTTTCAGATGGTGCACAGTCGCTTTATCCCGAGCAGCTCACTGACCTGATCACGGAATTGCGCAGGGTTGCAGCCGCAATCGGAAGAAGCGTGACATCGGTGGCAGACGATGTGCATGATGGGACAACGAAGACTCGCACAGGAACGGAGAAGGAGCGAGCGGGTACCCATTAACATGAAGAAAATTATCGTTGGACTTCTCGCCCTCGGCATCGCCGCGGGCGCTCAAGCGCAGGCGCCTGAAGCAATCATGGACCGCGCAGTAAAAGCTTACGGAGCGCTCAACAGCGTGCGCGCCGAGTTCCGGCAGACGATTACAAATCCGCTGACCGGGACGACGGTTACATCGCATGGCGTTCTCCTCAGAAAGGATCCGAATCTTCTTTCGATCAATTTTACGGATCCGCGTGGTGACAGGATTGTCGCCGATGGTTCCTCGCTGTGGATCTATCTGCCGAGCACTGCGCCTGGTCAGGTGATCAAGACATCGGCGAAGGCAAACAACGCTCTTGCGATGGTCGATCCGGGCGGAGTTTTCCTCTCGTCGCCCGCCTCGAAGTTCAGCATGGCAACCGCCGGCACTGCAACCGTCGCCGGAAAAAAAACGAACGTCGTGAACCTGACGCCGAAATCATCGAACGGCTTGTTCACTAAGGCGACAGTGTGGATCGATACGGATTCGAATTACATCCGGCAGTTCGAAGTTACTGATGCGAATGGATTGAAGCGCACCGTGACGATCACGTCGATTCAGCCAAACGCTTCAGTCTCAGGCTCAGAGTTCCGTTTCACGCCTGGGAAGAACGTGAAGATTCTGGATTCTGCGAACTTCTAGTTCGAGCTTTATTGGCGCACGAATCACACGAATAAAAACACGAATAAGAAACGGGACACGACGATAAGTCGTGTCCCGT
>DASUXX010000371.1:0-12716 GCA_036377755.1 Gemmatimonadaceae bacterium | reverse complement strand
GGGCCGTTTTAATGCGATCAACAGGTTACCAAATCCTCAGGTCCAAATGACATCACCAATTTCGCAATCAGATCGCAGTGAATCCCTGATGGACTGGTTCCAGCTGCACACGCGGGAATTCACGTGGGCAGCCGTAACCGTAATCGTCCTCGCAGCGGGTGGCTGGTTCTACATCCGGTCGCGCGACCTCAAGGCGGAGCGTGCCGAAAAGGCATACTATCAGGCGATCAGATCCCAAACGGCGGGCAATCTGCCGCTTGCTGAATCCGACTTGAGAAAGATGATTCAGCGCTACGATGGGGCGCCTGCAGCAGCCCAGGCCCGCCTCCAGCTGGCCCAGATTCTTTACGACCAAGGCAAATATCAGCAAGGCGTCGACGAGCTACGGCTTGCCGAAGACAAGATTGGCGGCTCGGAGCAGTATGGATCGGGAGTTCATCTGGTCCTGGCGGCGGGACTCGAGCAGCTCAAGAAATACCGCGAAGCCGGCGAGCAGTACGAGAAGGCCGCCAAGGCCGCAAGGTTCGACGCCGATCGTCAGCGGTTCCAGTCGCTCGCTGCGAACGCTTATCTGACCGGCGGCGACACGGCAAAAGCAAAGGCCATCTGGACCGAGCTCGGCGCTGATTCGAAGGGCGCGGTGGCGGGCGAGGCACGTGTGCGGCTTGGGGAGCTGACAGCGACTCCACAGCCAAAGACCTGACGACAGCAAGGCGACGGCGGGCTAAGACCCGCCGTTCTTCACGCCTCAAAGAACAACGTATAATATATGTTATGTAAACTATACGCGGTGGAAAACTGTGGAGAACTGTTTTTGGGTGGCCATCCGTACATCCCCCATCCGGATACGCCGATTTGATTTAGGTCGCATTCCCTCGACGCCGTCTCACCAAAGCACCTGATCCGACGATTTTTATCGCGAAGAGGTCTCAGCTGTAGACATCGCTGTCGCCAATGGCGACAGCGATCAGCTCAGGTTCGCTGCCAGCCGCCCTTCAAAAACGACCTCTGCATGCCCGCGCAGCGACGGATACCAGAGATTTCCATCACGCCGCACGCGAACCTCGAGGGTTCTGCCGGACCTGGTCTGAAGTCTTACCGGAGCTTCGGCTCTCCCCCATTCGGTGAGCAGAATTCCCGTAGCAACCGCCCCTGTTCCACAAGCCAGAGTCTCGCCTTCAACGCCTCGCTCGTAAGTCCTGATGGTCCAGCCATCTTCGGACTTGGTCACAAAGTTGACATTTGCGCCGTCCTTTAGAGACCTGTGTCTGCGGATTTCTGAGCCGCGGCCGAGTATGTCTGCAGTCTCCACGTCCTGGTCGACGATTACAATGTGCGGCACTCCGGCTCGCGCGAACCCCATCGATTCTTCCCGATCGAGCTGCGGGATTGCGGCTACGCTGAGAGCTACCTCGTGTACCGGAGCGAGATCGATCTCGGGAAGCCCGTCTGCCATCCTGGCGTGAATGACCCCGGCGTCGGTATTGATTTCGATCTCCCCGGTATCGGCCATTCCGAGCTCGTTCGCGAGCTGTAGTGAGCACAGGGTCGCGTTCCCACAAAGCTCGCCAAGTGAGCCATCACTATTGTAGTAGCGGATCGTGAGCTCGCGGCGGCTGTCTGGCTTGAGGAAAACCACACCATCAGCGCCGATGCCGGTTCCCCGGGCGCAAATGCGCTGAATCGCCTCTGCTGACTCGAGGTTTCCGGGCCCTTCGGAGCTGACGTCAAAAAAGACGAAGTCATTGCCTGAGCCGCTCATCTTGAAGAACGGCCTGCCCCGGATGATCAAACGCGGCCCCGGATTCCCCACCATCGAAGCTTCCACACCATCCATACGGCTTCTCTCACGATCTTCTTCGACATCTTGCTCGCACCTTCCGTGCGATCCACGAAGACTATCGGGATCTCGACGATTCTGAAGCCTTTCTTCCACGCGCGGTATGTCATCTCGATCTGAAACGCGTAGCCGTTGGATTCAACAGCCGAGAGGTCGATCGCCTCGAGTACTCGGCGCCTGAAGCACTTGAATCCGCCGGTTGCATCGAAGACCTGGAGTCCGGTTACTCGCCGGGCGTAGATGTTGGCTGAATAGCTGAGAAAGAGCCGGCTCATCGGCCAGTTCACGACGTTGATCTGGCCATTCTGGTACCGCGATCCAAGCACTAGATCGGCCGATTCAATCGCTTTCAGGAACCCGGGGATCCTGTCCGGAGAGTGAGAGAAATCGGCATCCATCTCGAAAACCAGCTGGTAATCGCGCTCGAGAGCCCACTTGAACCCGGCCACGTAAGCTGTTCCCAGTCCAAGCTTTCCGGCCCTATGCAGACAATGGATGCGAGGATTTTCCGCGGCGAGCGCGTCGACGATTTCCCCCGTTCCATCCGGCGATCCGTCGTCAACGATGAGCACGTCGATAGCCGGATCCTGCGAGAGAACCGCCGGGATGATGCGGGTGATGTTCTCGCGCTCGTTATAGGTCGGAATGATTACGACGGTACGCTCAGTCAAGTCCGTTTGCGCTCCATGAAAATCCCGCCACCAATCATGATCGCGGTCAGCATCAAGGCGATCAGTGTCACAATCTTTCCCTGCTCATATGCCGGGTCATCGAACGTAAGCTCGATTTTCCGGCCGCCCGCAGGCAATTCGACACCGATCAACGTGTAATCGGTGCGACCAATCGCGGCCGGCTTTCCGTCTACAGTTGCCGTCCAGCCCGGAAAATAGTTCTCCGAGACAACAAGGGCAGACCCTGGCGGCGCCGGACTGGTCAGGTACAGCGTCATCCTGCCTGGCGCGTAGTGCTCCACGTCCACTCCGATGTCGGCCGGGAGAGGCAGCACTGCGAGAGTGTCTACGGCTGTCACCGGCGCGTCGTGCGCGAACAAGGCGGCGCTGCGAGGGTCGAATCCGCGTGCAAACAGCGTTGCCGCCACAGCATCGTCTTCGGCCTTGACTATCGATGAAGCGACCCAGGCGAATGGGTTGTTTCCGGGAAGCCGGTAGAGATATACGTCGACGCCCGCTGCGTCCTTCACCGGGCCAATCTGCCATTGAGCTCCGGGAAAATACTGGCTCACGTCGTTGGTGTTTGTGAGCACATATCGAACGTTGTAGATCCTCCACGCGGCGGGATTGAAGGCCTGGATGAAACCGTCGTCTTTCTGAAGAATCTCGTTGTAGCGGCCAAGCTGGTTTCCATGGTAGCCGAGTACGTTACGGACGCGGTGAATCATGAGTCCGTCGCCTTCGAGATCCGTATCGCGCTGCGTCGGCTCTTCGATTCCTACCGCAAGGACTCGTGAGGGCTCGGGATCGGCTTTGATTTTTTCTATCGCCGCGTTGCTTTTATACGAGACCGATGCGGGCGGCGAGAAAATCCAGTAATTCCGCATGATCGTGACCGAGTCCACGATCGCGAGAATGGCGAGTGTCCAGCCTGCTGCAGCGAGAGGGATTTTCCCTTTTCGGTAAAGAATTATGGCAACAACGGCGAGCAGAACAAACGCAAACGATCGCCATGCACCATACGTGACTGCGCCCGCGTTGCTGATCACGAGGTCCAGCATGTCATCGGGTGCGAGAGCGCGCGCGAAGTCAGTGAGGATTCCCATCGCTCCAAGCGCAGCGACGATTGCACCGAACACGAGCCATGCGCCTGGATACAGCATCTTCACTCTTCTCGTGAGAATCTTTTCGATCCCCGCTGCCGCGAGAACTGATATGCCCATCATGCCGACGAAGAAGACTGTTGCAGGAGCGCGGAAATACTTCGTGCCTGGTATGATCGCGTACGGGATGCGATAGAAAGGCGTGTGACCGCCGAGGGCCCAAAGCAGGGCGATGACAGTCGTCACGATCCAGAACCAGAGGAATCCCTTGCGCGGATCCTTGCGCAATCCGACGAGCCCTGCACCGGCGAGTATCAAAACCACGACGCCGAGGTAATCGCTGTGAAGATGAATCGCGTTTTCCCCCCAGTATGCTTCGATCATTCCGGTGAACTGCGGCAGGTATGCATCGAACAGCTCACTGGTTGGCCACGCGTATGAAACCGCTGTCGCATAATCAGCGAGTCCACCTGCGCGCGGTGACCACTTCACATATTCACGAACCGGCAGATACTGGATTGCGCCAATTGCTCCGCCAATCATTACTGCCGCGAGTGCGAGCCCCATTCGCGCGAGGACCGTTCGCGGTGTTGCAGTGTGCGCACGAACAACGGAGACGGCGAGATAGATGGTATATGCAGCGCTCGCGAGGAGCAGATATTGAAGTAACTGCGGATGCGGACTGAGCACTGCCAGACCGATTGTCAGCGCAAGCACCCCCCAGCTCCATCGGCGGCCGGTGCGCATTCCGATAGTCAGCATCCAGAGAGCAAGAGGAAAAAGGGCGCTCACGCTCAGTTTCCCATCGTGACCGGGCGATACGAGAGACGCGAGCTGGCCGCTCATCATGTACGCGACGCCCGCAAAGAGCGCGGAATAAAAACCCAATCCGCACGAGCGCACGAAGTAGTACGTGAACAGCCCGGCGAGGAATAGATGAAGGATGAATGACCACGTCATCGCAGCGTCGGTGGGCATCAGCATCCGGATGATGAACGTCGGATAGAAGATGTCCCCATGCATTGCAGCGATGTACGGCATTCCACCGAAGATGTACGGATTCCACTGAGCGAATCCGCCGGTGGACTTGAGCATCGCAGCGCCGAATTCGCGGAACGCATAGCCGGCAACGAACTGATCGCTGTTGGGACCGGCGAGAAATTTTCCCATCAAAGCGGGATAACCGAGCGACATAGTCGCCAGCGCATAGATGATTCCCGCGACGAGGCCACCACGTCCGGGTCCACGCGTGAGCAGCTCTTCCCGCGCGATTGCCTCGATCACGTGGGCTGGCGGCCTCATCTCAGCTGCGGCTGTGTTTGCCGAATCTGACGATGTGTCTTCCAGCTCGAACTCTTCTCTCGTTCCGTCTGCCATTCAGGTCCTGGTTTCCGGCTTTCGCGCGGCCATATATGCAAGACCCGGCACGAGCTCGGTGACAGTGAGCCAGAGTCGCGAAGTTACTGCTACCGCGAGAGCATCAGCCCGTCCCGAGAGAGCGAATCTCACCATCCCCGTTACGATAGCGCTCTCCCGCACCACGGCTCCACCGGGCGCGAAGAGAGCGAGAAATCCTATGATGTAGGATGCCGCATAAACTGCGATGTACGAAGTCGTTGCGCCAGCAGAACTTCCGAGAATTCCCCTGACAAACAGCTGAAACGCGACGCCATATAAAATCCATGACAACGCCGAGCTGGCTGCTGTCATCCAGATCACCGCGGCGGAGAGTCGCGGAATCGAAAGCTGCTTTCCTGTCAGCGATCCTGCCCACTTCGCCGCGATCTCAATAAGGCGCGGCGACAATGCGACAACAGCAATGATGGCAACCGCTACCGCTGCTACCACGAGCGGATTGTCGACGAGTGACGCACCACACGCGAGAACTACCGCAATACCCGCTGCAATCGTCACGAGCTGAATCAGTATCGACGAGCCTGCCGCAACTCCGGCAGACACTGCGCTGCGGCGAGCCATCATGCTCATCGCCGCAATCGACCAGATTTTCCCCGGGACATATTTTCCGAGGTTCGATACGAACCAGATGCGCGCAGCGTCTCTAAACCGGAGTGTCTCTCCGGACGCGATAATGACGCGGCGCCAGGTCTCGATGAGAAGCACGTACGTCGCGAGAACTATCAACGTTGCAAGCCCGATCAACGCCCAGTTCGGCGTAAGGCTCCGGAGTCGCTCCCCCGCGAGTGCCCACTGCCCGCGCAAAGCGCGGATTGCAAACCAGATTATCGCGGCAGCGAGCAGCCACTGCGCTACAGTGAACGCGAGCTTCTTACTGCTTGGCAAGCGCCTGTGCGTAAATGGTCGAGTATCTCTTTGCTGCTGAGGCCGGAGAAAATTTCTCGAGCACGTAATCTCTGCCGGCTTTGGCGAGAGCACTGACTTTCTCGCGATCGGCGAGGACAGTGTCGAGCGCAGCCGCCAGCTCCCCGGTTTCACCAGGAGTTACGAGCATTCCGGTCTCGCCATCGCGTACGATGTCTGTAAGTCCGCCTGATCGAAATGCAATGACTGGCGTCTCACAAAGAAGCGCTTCAGCCGCCACAAGACCAAGACCTTCATCGGTTGACGGAACGACAACCGCAGTTGCGTTCTGATATTTCGCCACGAGCTCAGGCTGTGAAAGCTGACCGTGCCACGTAACTCGATCGCTGACACCAAGCTGCGACGCGAGAAGCCTTAAACTCTGTTCATCAGGCCCATGCCCCACGACGTCGAGCATGGCGAGACCCTTCATGGCTGCGAAGGCTCGCAGCAGATGGTCGAGACCTTTCTGCTTATTCAACCGCCCCGCAAAGAGAAACCGGTCGCCTTCGCGCGACCCATGAGGGACGAACTTCTCAGTGGCTACAGGCATCGGCGCAATTACCGGGTTCGCTTCGGGAACCATCTCGGTCACCTGCGAAGCAAGCCAGCTCGAAACGGTCGTTATCGTATGCGATCTCCGTATCACTCCTCGCAATACCTGACGGCTCGGCTTCACACTCATCGCGAGTCTCACATCCGTCCCGTGCATTGTCGTTATCAGCGGCTTCCCTGTCAGTGAAGCGAGTGGCATTGCAACAACGCCGCTTGGAAACCACCAGTGCGCATGAATCACATCGGGATCGAACGACCGCCGCTCCCAGGCAGATCGAAAAAACTCAGCGCCAAGAAATGAAGTCAATGCGAGACGCGCACTCCATGAGCCGGCGACATCCTGCGCCATGTTGCCCGTGTACGCGAGCGTTTCGAAGCTCGCAGGCGCATATCTGAACCGCTCGACGTGAATGCCCTCGAGATCCTCGCGCTGCTTGAGATCGCGCGCAGACGGAGCGATTACACGTACTTCGACATCTTCACCTTTTAGCGCAACAGCCAGGCGATGAAGAAATGAGCCTGGCACGTCCCCCACGTATCGAGGGAACGAGTGAGTGAGGAACAGGACCTTCACTTGTCAGGGCTCGAGAACTGAATCTCTGGAATGAGCGAGCTCTTCGATTCGCGCGCGCAGCTCCCGTGTTTCTGCGCGCTGAGCGGCCACAAGCTCGCCGACGAATCCAGTGGAAAAGAAAACACTTCCCAGAATGAGACATGTCTGGATCACAGTCCACACGGCACGCGTGCCTTCGCCCGTTATCGCGAGCCACAGCAATGCTGCTACACCTGCGATCGCACCGAGCGTGAACAGGCCGGCCCCGAGCATGCCGAACAGCAGCAGCGGCTTCTTTGCGAAGCTCAGCTCGAACCACACCGCGATCATGTCGATCACACCGACAGGAATGCGGCCGATACCAAATTTTGACTTGCCTGCATGCCGCGGATAAAGGGGCACCGGAACTTCCGACACCGTGAATCCCTGCGACACGGCCATCACGATCATATACCGATGCCAGTCAGGCCGCGCAGGAATCCCGTCCATCACTTCCCGCCTGTACGCCTTTACCGAATTGAGATCGCGAACAGGAACGTTGAACAGCGAGCGACTCAATCGATTGTATACGCTCGATACGAATGCCTTCTCGTATTCACCCTGTTTGTAGCCGGTGACCATGTCGCTTTGACCTGCGATGATCGGCGCTACGAGCCGCGGAATATCCTCAGGCTTGTACTGAAGATCAGCAGGATAGAACACCAGAATCGATCCGGCAGCATTCAAATAGCCCGTGCGCAACGATTCGGCGATACCGCGTCGCGCGCGATGTCGAACTGCCCGTAAGAAGGGATATTGGCCAACGAGCGTCTCTAGCACATTCCACGTCTCGTCGACCGATCCGTCGTCGATGACGACAACTTCGTACTTGCCAGGATCCGCCGAGAAAGCGGCCGCCGCCTGCTCCATGAAAAGCGGAAGGTTCTCCGCTTCATCCTTTGCAGGAACGAGAACGCTTACTATCGGCTTGTGCGGATCAGAAATGCGCCCGCGCGGAGACACCGGGCCTGACAAAGACCGCGCCTCCGCCGGGACAGACGTCATATCCTCTTGCGCATCCTCGCCGAAAGAATGCCGAGCTGGTCACGATATTTCGCAACGGTGCGGCGGGCAATCTGCACTCCGCTCTCGCGGAGAATGTTCACGATCGCCTGATCGGTGAGCGGATGCTTAGGATCTTCTTCCTGGACGAGCTTCTGAAGCTGCGCCTTGATGCCGCGTGCCGAGACATCGTCGCCCTCAGCAGTCGCCAGACCCGATGAGAAGAAGAACTTGAGCGGAAGAACGCCACGCGGCGTCTGCACGAACTTTTCGTTCGTCACGCGGCTCACTGTCGACTCGTGCATGTTGATGACTTCAGCAACTTCACGAAGCGTGAGTGGCTTGAGGAACTGCACACCTTTCTCGAAGAATTCACGCTGCCGGTCGACGATGTAGTTCATGACCTTGAGCATCGTCTGGCGGCGCTGCTCGATCGCCTGAATCATCCAGTTCGCGGAATTCAATTTGTTCGAGATGAATTCCTTGTTCTCACCTTCGAATTTCTTCTTGTCTCGCGCGATTTCCTGATATGCCTTGCTGAGGCGCAGGCGCGGGAGATTCGCATCGTTGAGAAAGACGTGATACTGCCCGTCGATCTTGTCGACGATGAGGTCCGGGATGATGTAGTTCTCGTCACCCGAACGGAACCGCAGACCGGGTTTTGGATCGAGCTTCGCGATTTCATCCGCTGCTTTCTGCACATCGGCCGCGCTGATGCCGAATCTCTTCGAGATCTCGCTCCATCTATGAGCGATGAGCTCCTCGAAACAATCACGCACGAGACGATACGGAACCGACTGGCTCATGCCTGCTTCTTCAAGCTGAAGCATGAGGCATTCTCTCAGATCACGAGCGCCGACACCGGGAGGATCGAGATCCTGAATTTTCATCAGCATCGTATCCCCCTCTTCCATCCTGTATAGCGGGAGATCGCCGAAATCCCGGTTCTCACTCTCGGCAGCCGCCATGATCATCTCATTGACCGACTCGATGATCTCCGGCACAGGCGTAGCGAGATACCCATCGTCGTTGATGTTGCCGAGGAATTCATCGGCCAGCAGCGCTTCGCGCGGACTCAGCTCGAGGAGGTTCACCTGATCACGCAGGTGGTCACTCAGATCGCGGGTCGCGACCGTGACGGGCTCGTAGTACTCACGTTCTTCGTGCTCCTCGCGGCGGCCGCCCGCCGTATCGAATCCATCGAGAAGAATCTCCTCCCAGTCGATTTCTTCACCCCGCTTGTCTTCCTCAGGTGTCTCTACTGCGGCCTCTACTTCCTGTCCCTCTTCTTCCTCTTCCTCCTCGGCCTCTACGAGGTCGAGAAACGGGTTATTTAACAGCTCCTGCTTGAGGTGCTGCTGAAGATCCAGCAGCGGCATGTACAGAAGATCCATCGCCTGATAAAGGCGCGGATTGATCTTCAGCTCCTGCCGCAGCTGGGTTGATTGACTCATTCCTGGCTTCACGACGCTTCTCCGGCTGCCCGTCCGTGGGAAAATCTCTGGCGCAAACGCGCCGTAAGGGTGGGGCCGAGGTAGGCGTCGGCCACCGTGTCGTCGAACACTAAATCACGAACAGTGCCAGAAACTATGACCTTGCCGTCGAACATTATGTAAGCCCGGTCGACGATATCGAGGGTCTGCTCCACATTGTGGTCGGAGATGAGCACTCCGATGCCCCGATGCCTCAAACCGGCGACAATTGTCTGAATATCGTGAACTGCTATGGGATCGACGCCCGCGAACGGCTCGTCGAGCATCATAAACTTCGGGTCAGTTACCAAAGCACGCGTAATCTCGAGCCTGCGGCGCTCGCCTCCCGAGAGCGAATACGCCTTGTTCTTTCGCAGGCGCTTGATGCTCAGCTCATCGAGGAGTTTTTCCAGCCGCTTCTGTCTCTCCGAACCACTGAGCGACAGGGTCTCTAGAATCGCCATGATATTGTCCTCAACGGATAACTTCCTGAAGACAGAAGGCTCCTGTGAAAGGTAGCCTATCCCCAGGCGGGCGCGCTCGTACATCGGCATGTTCGAGATGTCTTTTCCGTCCAGGATGATCTTGCCTGACTGTGGCTCGATGAGCCCGACGATCATGTAGAAACTGGTTGTCTTGCCGGCGCCGTTCGGGCCGAGCAACCCGACGATTTCTCCCTGCTGGAGCTTGATGTCGACGTTGTTCACAACTGCGCGGCGTCGATAGCTCTTGGTCAGCCCTTTTGCCTCGAGAGTGCTTCCCCCAACCACCACGGCCGGAGCTTTTTCCTGTTCGAGGATTGAAAACTCACCGGTGTGGCGGATTACTTCCGCAACCTCGCGCCGGTTAGGCTCGATGTCTCTCCAAAGCTGCTCGGAAAGCTGAATTCGAAGCTCTCCTTCGGCCTCCATGTCGAACGGCTTGATAACGCCATCACCCGCAAGTCTCGGCAGAATGGAAGTGATCAGATACTGTTCGACTTCATCGAGACCGAGTCGGCCGGCTTCGCGCTCGGCATCCTTTCCTTCATTGCGCAGAACTCGGAGGAATTCGTCGCGGTAACGGATCACTACGTTGTGAAACGGCGCAGCGCCCGCAAGATCAGCCTCGCGAACAATCGCCCCGAGCGCGATTGCCATCGAGCGCTCGTCGCCCGACAGGTTGCGAATGATTTCCTGTACACGGGGCGGAAAGTCGTCGAGGCTCACTTGTTCTGCCTGCCAGAACCGGGTGGAGGTGGCGGAGCAGCCGGCGCTCCACGTCGGGGACCCTGCGCGGTGGAATCTGTCTTCGGCTCGAGGAAAAGCCCCGATGCCTTATCGACTACATCCACACGGTCGACTGTTCGGTTCACGAATGAGACTGTGATGATTCGTCCCCTGACGTAATTGAGATTGGGCCGGGCTTTTGCCGCGCCACTTTGCGCCATTTGATAGAATGAGCTTGCGTTGCCTTTAGCGACTATACGCCTGGCCTGCGGCTTGGTTGTCGTATCGTTTGCCGGAATGCTGTCGAACTCGGCAATGACGGAATCACCCCGCATCCAGTCTCGCTCACTCGAAACGATTCGCGTGCTGTCAGGCGCTGAATTCGCGAATGCACTGCCGATTGCGCGTACTTCGCGAATGTGTTGATTGGGCATCAAAGCGTCGATGGAATCGGCGAGAATACGACGTTCAGGAGAAAGAGCGGTGGCGCGCGATTTTCTTCCCCACGCAATGACGCGCTGGAGCTGATTGTTGTTCACGCGCAGGTCCACGGAGTCGGCTGCGAGCTCCAGCTCGCGACTCAACACATGGCCGGAAGGAGTCGCGACCACGCGCTCGATTGTGCGATTGCGCGAGTACATGTCGATGACACCGCCGGTAAGCGTGAATGGCGTTCCTTTTCTGCTCTGAACCGACGGAGTTTTCATCAGTCGCGCAAACTCGCGCTGACCGTCGAGAAACGCCGAGTCACTCTTTGCAAGCATGTCGGGTCTCGTGACTTCAACGGCGCCTGACGCATAGACGAGATTGTCGCCCTCAGCAACGAGCGTGTTCGATATGACGTCCACCGGTTCGGGTGGCTGATTGGGATTGTTTGACCGCTGCACAATCGACATGCGCGGTCTTCCAGTCGCGATGGTGCGAGCGAGCGGTCTCGTCGTAGTCTGACGATAGTAATCCATGACGGGGCCGCGAATTGTCGTGCCCGTTTGAGTTCGAACCACGACGTTTCCTTCAGCCCTCAGACGATCCTCGACCTGATAGTACGTCATTCTATCCGAATCGACTTTTGCACGCGGCTCGGTGTAGTGCACCCTCCCGATCAGATACAGAACCCTCTGATCGCCGTAGTACTCGGCGCTGTCGGCGATGAGCGTATTGTCCTGACCCTCGCAGTGATAGGTGACTCCCCCGCCCTGAAAAAAATTGTACGATCCGGAAGCGAGCCGCTGTGCGTTCGTTCTTGTATTGCCTGTAGCAGTCTCATACTGAAGAAGGCACTGCTGTGCCGGCGCCTGCGCGAATGCAGGCACCGCAATGAGCGACAACGCGGCAGCGAGGGCGAAACGCTTCATTGCTGTCCGGGCAGCGTTACGACGCCAGTGGTGCCGCTTTTTGTCTTAAGGATCTGGACGTTCTGCATATTGGGATCGGACCTGAAGCCAATACCCTCGAGACGCCGTCCTGGTTCTGTCAGCACAAAGGCGCTGTCACTCGATATTTCGTTCGAAGCCTGATCGAACTTGAGCTCCGCGGTCGTCAGACGACGACCTTCTTCCGTGATCACGATTACGTCATCGCGCGCGATCATCAGACCCGTGCGATTGTTGTACGATCCGCGGTTGGATGTGAGATAAGCATCGCGGGCACCGCTGGCGGTATAGAAAGTCGTCTCGACTTGTCTCAGCTCGATGCGAGTGTTGTCTTCGAAGAAGAATGCAGTGTCAGAAAGAAGCTCAGCGCGCGCGAGGCCCTTGTCGGTGAGATTGAAATGGGCGCCGTACATCACCTGGTCTGCCGAGTCGGCGAGCGCAGACTTTCGAACGACGGGCGGCGCTTTCTTGTCGCTCGTGCAAGCCGATGCAATTGCTGCGAGCACAACGAGGCTAAGCATCATCGACCTGAAAGCAGGCGTCATACGACTCCCGCCCTCATGAGATCATGAAGATGGATC
>DASUXX010000370.1:0-5524 GCA_036377755.1 Gemmatimonadaceae bacterium | reverse complement strand
CGCCGGCGACTCGAGGTTACGGAGCATCTCGCCCCCGGCAGCTCGATCATGATGACGTGGTCCCCCGATCGCCCTGGCAACTGGCTGTATCACTGCCATTTCACCTTCCATGTAGCCGAGGGAGCACGACTCGGATTTCGTCCAATGCCTGGCGACCATCACGACATGCATGATGCAGATCCGATGAGCCACATGTCCGGGCTCGTAATGGGAATTAACGTCACCGATACTGCAAACTGGTATCGCCCGGAGCGCTCGCACGCGAGAAAGCTGCGTTTGTTCGCCAATGAGAAGCGCGATGGAAAGCAGTTTCAGATGTCATACGTGCTTCAGCGCGGAAATGAAGCACCTCGGCGGGACTCAGTCGAAAAAGCAGGACAGCCAATAGTCCTCGAGCAGCACGAGCCCGTCGATGTAACGATCATCAATCACACTCATGCAGCGACGTCGGTACACTGGCACGGCATCGAGCTCGAGAGTTTTTCAGATGGTGTCGCTGGATGGAGCGGAAGCGCCAACACGCTGGCTCCGATGATTGCACCGAATGATTCGTTCGTTGCGCGTCTCATAGTTCCGAGAACAGGGACCTTCATCTATCACACGCACCTGAACGATCTCGAGCAGATCACAGCAGGCGCATATGGACCGATCATCATTACCGAGCCGAACAAGTCGTTCGATCCTTTGACGGACCATGTCTTCACTGTGGGATGGCATACGCCAACTCAGCCTCCTCGCCTTCTCGTGAACGGGGATTCGCTGCCGGTTCCAATCACGATGCGATACAACAGGACGCAGCGCATCCGGTTCGTGAATATCATGCCCGTGGGCCAGATGGTGATCTCGCTCGAGCGTGAAACAAGTCCGATGAAGTGGAGACCGGTTGCAAAAGATGGAGCCGCGCTGCCCGCCGACTATCAGGCGCTCGAGCTTGCGCGTCGCAGTCTCAGTGCGGGCGAGACGTTCGACGCCGAGTGGACGCCGCCTGCACGCGGTCGTTACCGAATTACGATCGCGTCTGGTCCAAACGCGAAATCGCGCGTGGTGCAGCCTATCCGGGTTCAGTGATTTCGCTCTTCACAGCACCGGTGTAAGCGTTGGGGCGCTATCGCGTTCGGCGTTTGCTGTCATGCGCTTGCCGTTCTCCGTTTTTTACGGACAACGGATGACGGACTACGGCGAACGCCGAACGCGATAGCGCCACCATGTTAGAAAACCCGACTACATAGCCTGTACGATAGACTTATACCGTGGCTCATCCCTGATCGAGTCGAGATCTGAATCGTGCTCCAGCCACGACTTGTCACCCCAGCCTTTTTCGACCGCGTGCTCTAGCGCATCGAGCGACTCGTTCTTCATTCCGAGCTGCGCATAAGTGCAGCACACGTTGTACAACAGCATGGGATCATCAGGATCGACCTGCAGGGCGCGCTTGATGAACTCCACCGATCGCTCCTTGTCGCCGATGATTGCGTTTGCGACAGCGCCGAGTATGCACGCGCGAGGATCGTCCGGGTTCAGCTCGAGATGTACGTCGATCAGCTTCACCTGTCTCTTGTATGACGCAATTGCATCGTCGCGCCGGTTGAGAGCAATCAACGCCTGCCCGAGGAATCCGGCAGTCTGATAATCCTCAGGTCTCAGCGAAGCAGCACGCTCGAATAGCTTCGCCGCTTCTTCGTACATGCCCTGCGACAGGCGCGATCTTGCATACCAGTACACGGCCTCGAACGATTTCGGGTCCAGCTTCATCGAGATCTCGAACTCGTTCTCTGCTTCGTCAAACTTCTTGAACATCGAGAGAACAAGCCCGCGCGCAGTGTGCGCTTCAGCCAGATCGGGCTCGAGCTCGAGCGCCTTGGTACTCGCTACATCTGCCTGGCGAAGGTTGAACTCGCGCGCATCGAAGTACGTGTAGAGCTGCGAGTAGCAGTCGGCGACTCCTGCGTATGCGCGCGCATACTCGGGATCGATCTCCGTCGCCTTGTTGAACATCTGCTTTGCGTATTCGAGACTCTTGCGGCGGAGCTGATGGAAATACTGCCGGCCGCGCAGATAGTAATCGTACGCCTGCACATTCACCGCGCGCGCCTTCTCGATCTGCTTCTTCTCACCTTCAGTGAGAATTACGCGCAGTGCTTTTACAATCGCCTGCGAGATGTCGTCCTGAATCGCAAAGACATCTTCCATCTCGCGATCATAGCGCTCCGACCAGAGCTGGTATCCGTCCGCAACGTTCACTAGCTGCGCAGTGATGCGTAGACGGTTCCCCATCCTTCGCACACTTCCGTCGAGAACTGTCGATACGTGCAGCTTCTTTCCGACTTCGGCAAGATCTTCGTTCTTGCCCTTGAGCGCGAACGATACCGTGCGTGAAGCAACGCGAAGAGACTGAATTTTCGAGAGAGCGTTGATGATCTCTTCCGCCATTCCGTCAGCGAAGTATTCGTTCTCCGCATCAGTGCTCATGTTCGCAAACGGCAGCACTGCGACCGACTTCGCCGATGATACCGCCTGCTGCGGGAGCGTCGCGGTATCCGTTGGCGTGGTGACGCTGCCCGAGGCAAGCGCCTGGGCGAATTGCGCAGCGGTCTTGTAGCGCGCACCGACATCTGGCGACATTGCCCGCGTCAGCGCCTTCTCCACTGGCTCCGGAACTGCACTTCGCATCAGCCGAACGGGCTTTACAACTTCAGTGAACCGCTTCGCCATTACTGCCTGCGGAGTTGGACCACTGAAAACTCGCTCGCCCGTAAGCATCTCATAAAGAACGCAACCAAGACTGTACTGATCGCTCCGTCCGTCGAGATTCGTTTCGCCAGCGGCCTGCTCAGGGCTCACGTAAGCTGGAGTGCCGATCATCATGCCCGTCTGCGTGATTGTATCGGACGAACCCGCAGCCACAGCCTTTGCAATTCCAAAGTCCATCACCATCGCTTCGCCTTCGTAGAGCATCACGTTCTCAGGCTTGATGTCGCGATGGACTATTCCCTGACGATGCGCATAGTCGAGTGCCGACGCAATCGCGCGAGTATGATGCACCGCCTCATCGATCGGGAGCTGATGATCACGATCGAGCCGCTCGCGCAGCGATTCTCCCTCTACGTACGGCATCACATAGAAGAGAAATCCCTGTGTCTCTCCGGAATCGTGAAGCGGAAGGATATGCGGATGATTCAATCGGGCTGCTAGCTTGATCTCGCGTAAGAACCGATCGGGACCGAGAGTCGCTGCGAGATCAGGATGAAGAACCTTGAGCGCGACGAGTCTCTCGTGCTTTGCATCCTGCGCGAGATACACGGTCGCCATTCCGCCACGACCGAGCTCGCGGTCGATGGTGTAATTCTCTGAAAACGCGCTGCGGATTCTTTCTAGAGGAGTGCTGCTGTGCATCAAATTGCCTGGGATAGTGCCTTGAATCGCGGATGATCGCGCAACGAGTCGAGATCAGGATCGTGATCGATCCATTCCTTGTGTCCGAAACCTTTGTCGATTGCCCGCTCTAGAACCGACATGGCTTCCTCGTGCATGTCATCGAATTTTAGATAGCTGCACGCGACATTGTACAGCAGCATCGGATCGTCTGGATCGATGGCAAGAGAGCGGCTTGCAAGCTCGAGCGCCCGGTCCCGGTTGCCGATACCAGCATACACGGCTGCACCGAGATTTGCGGCGCGGACATCATCGGGATCGAGCTGAAGCCTTGCCTCGATCAATTTTACTGCGCGCTTTGCTGCAGCCTCACGCTCGTTGAGCTTGCCCAGGGCGCCAAGTGCCAGCGTCTGCATTGTCGGTGGAAGATACTCATCGGGGCGGAGGGACTGTGCCCGATCATACATCCTGACCGCTTCCTCGAAGCGCCCTGCCGACATGAGCGACCGGCCGTACCAGTATGCCGCCTCGTATGACTTCGGGTCGAGCTTGATGGCGGTCTCGAATTCCTTCTCTGCCTCGTCGAATTTCTTGCTGAGGGAAACTGCGAGGCCGCGCGCAACGTGCGCCTCCGCCAGCTCTGGCGCGAGCTCGAGCGCCCTCCGGCTCGAGTTGTCGGCCTGCCTCAGATTGAATTCTCTTGCATCGAAGTATGTGTAGAGCTGCGAGCAGGCATCGGCGACGCCACAGTGAGCGCGCGCATATTCGGGATCGATCTCGATTGCCTTGTTGAACATCTGCCGCGCAGTCTCCAGCGCCTTGCGACGGATCTGATAGAAATATTGCCGGCCGCGAAGATAGAAATCGTAGGCCTCGACGTTTACAGGCCGTGACTGCTCGATCTGCCTCTTTTCGCCTTCGGTCAGGATTACGCGCAGCGCTATGACTATCGCCTGCGAGATGTCGTCCTGAATTGCGAAGATGTCTTCGATCTCGCGATCGTAACGCTCCGACCAGAGGTTCGATCCATCGGCAACGTTGACGAGCTGCGCGGTAACCCGGATGCGGTTGCCGAGCTTTCGCACGCTTCCCTCGAGCACCGTGGAGACCTTGAGCTTTCGGCCAATCTCACCAATGTCCTCGATCTTGCCCTTGAAGGCGAAGGATGAAGTGCGCGACGTTACGCGAAGCGACTGGATCTTTGTCAGCGCGCTGATGATATCGTCTGCAATGCCGTCCGTAAGGTATTCGTTGTCCGGGTCGGCACTCTGATTCGCAAATGGAAGAACCGCAACGGACTTCGCCGAGGACACGGCGGCCTGCGGAAGCGATGCAGTGTTGGTTGGAGTTGCGACGTTGCCCGAGACGAGCGCCTGACCGAACTGCGCAGCGGTGGAATATCGGCCGGTTGTCTCGACTGACATCGCGCGCGTTATCGCCTTCTCGACACTCTCGGGAATTGTCGATACGATCGCGCGGACTGGAGTTGGCGTTTCGGAAAACCGTTTCGACATGATCGCCTGAGGCGACGCACCACTGAACGGACGCTCCCCTGTGAGCATCTCGTACACTACGCACGCAAGGCTGTATTGATCGCTTTTCCCGTCGAGATTCGATTCTCCAGCCGCTTGCTCAGGTGATACATAGGCCGGAGTTCCAACCATCATTCCGGTTTGAGTCAGAGTCTCGCTTCCCGCTGCACTGACTGCTTTCGCGATACCGAAGTCCATCACCATCGCTTCGCCCTCGTACATCATGACGTTTTCAGGCTTGATGTCACGATGAACGACACCTTGCCGATGTGCGTAGTCGAGTGCGGATGCAATTGCACGACCGTGATGTACTGCTTCGTCGACCGAAAGACGCTGCTCGCGGTCGAGTCGCTCGCGAAGAGACTCGCCTTCGACATACGGCATCACGTAATAGAGGAATCCACCTGCTTCACCGGAATCGTGAAGCGGCAGGATGTGTGGATGATTCAGCCGAGCCGCGACTTTTATCTCGCGGAGAAATCGATCAGGCCCAAGTGTCGCTGCGAGATCGGGATGCAGAACTTTCAAAGCCACGAGCCGCTCGTGCTTCTCGTCCTGCGCGAGGTAGACGGTGGACATCCCGCCCCGCCCGAGCTCGCGATCGATCGTATATGTCCCGG
>DASUXX010000369.1:0-2287 GCA_036377755.1 Gemmatimonadaceae bacterium | reverse complement strand
AAGCAACGGAACGAGCATGTGCTCTCTATGAAGCGCACCATGCGAAGATGTGTGCGGAATCGGCTCATACTTCGCGCGGAAATCCCAGTTGCGTGATGCCGAGATGATTATTTCGCCGGAGCGAGGTGAATCGCAAAGTCTCGCGACCTGAACGAGCGCGTCGGGATAATCACTCGCGAAGCAGACATCGTAGGCCTCCTCGTCACCGAGCTTGTGCTGCGAGCCAATGCCGAGCGGGTCCCCGGTTGCAGGGCGATAGGAGATTTCATTGCGGTCCCATTCCATCACGGCAAATCCACGCTCACGCGAATGGATTTCACAGGATCCAGTCGCTAGGGGGAGAATCATGAGATCGACAGAATCGCGGGCGAGAAGTGCATCGCGAATGGCCTGCCATCGTCCGCCGAGATCATTGAGCCACGGCCGCTTTCGCTGCGCGAGATCGAGATAGACGTGAGCCATCGCATTGCCGCTCACCATCACTGCAACTTCTCCGCGAAGTGAAAACACCCACGGATGCGCAATTGCCCTGAACCCAAGACGGTTGATCAGTCCGACAATGTCATCATGATGCAATACAGGCGAATGACCGTGATCACTGACGACCCACAAATGCGTGCTGTTCCACGTCCCGCGCTTGTCTGCCTCATTGCGAATGGATGCAACCGTATCATCGACGATCGTGTACGCCTGCTGAACGATTGCACTTTCATGTCCTTCGGAATGTGAAGTCTTGTCGATACCGGTTAGCGCGGCGAAAACAAAATCCGGATGATCGCGCTCGATACGCTCGATCACCTGACCTGCGATCTCACGATCGATGTCGAGCCATCCCTGCACCCGACCCCTGAAGTGTGTTCGCGCAGTGCGAAGCGCAAACAGTGCGCTGCGGCCGAGCAGGTCTTTCGATGTAAGTCCGCGTCCGATGACATTGAGGGCGGCAAGACTCGATTTTGCCAGCTCGAAGACAGTGGGCGCTTCCGGATCGAGATCACTATCGACGTGCTGCATCTCGAAGCCAACGTAGCTGCGGGAATTTCCGGGAAGACGGCACGTCTTTCTCTCGCGATCATACCATCTGAGACCAGGCAATCCCACCGGGCCCGGGTATCTTCCCATCACGAAAGGCGTGTATGCCGGACCAGTAACGGAAGGGAATACAGTCGTGACGGTGTGAAAGCTGCCTTCATCGCGCAGCTGTGCCAGCGCGGGCAGGCTTCCATTGTTCATCTGAAGCTCGAGCACATCGGGGCGAGCTCCGTCTGCGACGAGAACTATTACCGGCACGCAGTCATCTGGCGAGCGTCATGCAGTGGCATCCACATTTGTCAAAATGAAGAAAAGAAAAGCAGCTGCACCTTCAACTCCAGAAGCGTCAAAGCGACGCAAGAAGCATCCGCGTACAGCGAGCGGCAAGAAAGCGGATCCAAACGCGCTTGCATCTGCTGAGCAAGCGTCGCGCGCCGGAATGCGGGAACGAACTGAAGAAGGCCACCTCATGGCCGGCCGTCTTCCACCGTCGCAGTCTCATCCCGGACGACAGGTTGGCGCGACACGAAAAATAGACGACGCGATACGAACCTACACCCCGATGACGGAAGATGAGAAGCTGCTGCAGCAGCCATCTCATACCGACGACTTCACCCGCACCGATCCATGGCGCGTGCTCCGGATCATGGGAGAATTCATCGAAGGGTTCGACACGCTCTCGGACATCGAGCGCGGTGTGACGATTTTCGGATCGGCGCGCACCTCGCCGGAAGATCCGATGTACAAGGCTGCCGAGGAAGTGGCTCGCCTTCTTTCAGAAGCCGGGTTTGCGATCATAACCGGTGCGGGCCCAGGTATCATGGAGGCTGCGAACAAGGGCGCGCATCTGGCGGGCGGCAGATCGATTGGATGCAACATCGAGCTGCCGTTCGAGCAGGGAGCGAATCCGTATGTCGATACGCTCGTCAACTTCCGGTATTTCTTTGTTCGCAAGACGATGTTCATCAAATATTCGCTTGCCTTCATCATTTTTCCCGGCGGGTTCGGAACACTCGACGAGCTGTTCGAAGCAATCACGCTCATTCAAACCGGAAAGATCTACCAGTTCCCGGTAATTCTCTTCGGCCGCCACTACTGGGCAGGCTTGCTGCGCTGGCTCCAGGCGCGCGCACTGGCGGAGCGAAAGATCTCACCCGGCGACATCGATCTGCTGGTTTTGACGGACGATCCGGCCGAGGCAGCGCACGCTGTAATTGCTGCTCTGGCTCCGCACACGCAGGAATGGAAAGCGCAGAGC
>DASUXX010000368.1:0-2478 GCA_036377755.1 Gemmatimonadaceae bacterium | reverse complement strand
GAAGAGGTCGCGATAGTCGGTCGTCCACGGCCGATCGAGCCGCTGATCCACGGCACCAGTGCGGCCGTGCGTCCAGACGAGAAACAAGGTCGACCCCGGACGATACTCCCAGCGCACGACCGAGTTGCTGCGCAGTTGCGTGTACTTGAACGACAGCGCGGTGTTGGGCGGCGGCGTGTAGCCCACGAAGCGCGCGTCGTATGACGGCGCGTCCGGCGTGCCGCTGATCTCTCGCACATCGGAGTACTGGCCCGTCGTCACGAACGGCTCGCCGTAGAACTGCAGTGACAGGTTCGGCGTTGCGGTAATGCTGAATCTCGTCTGGAAGCTGAGCAGGTCCTGATCGAGGTGCGCGAAGAGATAGTGCGCATCAGGTGAGCCCACTGATCCAACATTTCCGTACCACTGCGTGTTGTCGTGGTTCTTCTGGTATCGCGCGCCAATCTCGACACCAATGTTGCTGGCCGCGCGGATTATGAAATAAGGACGCACACGCCACAGCTGCGACCGGCCGCCATCTGCCGTTGTGTAGATCGCGGCGAACTGTTTCTGGAGCCAGCCGCGCGGATCACTCGCAAGGTTCACAAGCACCGACGACGAAGGCGAAAGACGCAGTGCAGGTCCCCCTCGCGCGCAGCGATCACAGTACACGCCGCCCGTATTGTCTCTCCATATTGCAATCGAGAAGCTTTGCGAGCCTTTGAACGTTACGTCTGCGTCGAGCTCGGGAGTTTGAACAGTCGTCATCCCATCGATGTTGAACTGGTTGTACACCGAGAGCTGCGCGGATGCGCGTCGGTAGAACGATTTGGGCTGCGGAGTTCTCCACGACACGTAGCTGAAGAGACTCTGCTGATCGGCCTGCGACAGGAAGCCAAGGTCGTTGGCTTCGAATCCCGGACTCCACCTCTGATAGGATGATCCACCGCGAATGACTCCGTCGACTTTCTCGAGACGCGCTGCGAGTGCAGTGCCTTTCAGGGATGTTCGTGTTGGATCGTAGTCGAGATGATCTGCATCAGGACGCTGGAAGAGATGCACGCTCGAGCGCTGTGCTCGCGCAATCGCATCCGCGGTTCCGTTTACTTTGCTGTAAGCAAGCGATCCCGACGCTGAGAACTTTCCATTTCCAAATCGGTGACGCGCATCGATGCCGCCAACCGTTGCGTTACGGCGGAGGAAATCATCACTCGTCTCATCCAGCTGTCTCGACACCTGAGTGAGCATGAATCCAAGCCCGCTCTCCCCCTTTCGGAAATCGTGTGAAAGCCTGAGCACTCCGTATTCAGCCTGAGGCTCTACAACGGTTGCGCCGACTTTCTCCTTCTGCGTGAGCGCTGTCATCAACCCGAGCGATGTCCCGCTCGAGAGACGTCCTGTGACTTTCGCCGCGCCAAGAATCGTCGTCGATCCCGGGATCAGTGCGTTTGGATTCTCCACGAGCCCGCCGAGCTGCGGCGCTCTCCCGATCCGGCGTGGATAAAAGAGCTGCGCATTGTTCGGGTCGAACTGAAAGATTCCTGTGCCCTCTATAAAGAAGGGTCTTCTCTCTTCGAAGAACGATTCAAATGCAGTGAGATTGAGCACTGCAGGATCCGCTTCGACCTGTCCGAAGTCAGGATTGACCGTTGCATCGAGCGTGAGATTGGACGAGAGACCGTACTTGATGTCTGCGCCGAGGGACTGCTGCTGCTTGCGGCCGAATCCACTTTCATCGCGCGTGCTGACGTTCCTGGTGATTGCATAGGGAACAATTTCGAGACGTCGTGGAGCGCCAAGACCAACCAGCCCCGATATCTCGCCAAACTGAGATGCAACACCAGGCCGCTGCTGACGATACGCCGGCCAGCTGAAGCGCTCGTTCGTGCGTGCGAGATCACGCATGATCATGAGGCCGAACGTGTGCGTCTCTGCCTTTGGATATCGCAGCTGCGAAAGCGGAATCCTGAACTCAGCTACCCAGCCCAGTGAATCGATGCGTGTTGCAACGTCCCACACCGCATCCCACGATGCGTCCTCACGCACATCGTCATACAGATAGTAGTCACGTTTCACTCCTGCGGGATTCACTGCGAACTCGTATCCAGTGCGACGGTCGTGATATGAATCGATCATGACTTTGATCTGGTCGCTTTGTGTTTTCACATCGCGGCGGCTCAGGAGAGGGACGATGCTGTCTGGGTGCGGATCGAATGCACGCACCAGGACATAGATGTTCGACTCATCGTTGAGGACTCGCGCTTCTGTCTTGTAACGCGGCTCACCATCATCGACTGGCTGGAAGGTGCGGAAATCCGTGATCGGTGCTGTTTCTGCCCACGCTGCATCAGCACCGGATCCATCGATGACTGGAGGCGACTTCGCGCGTGCCGCTGTTGCAGTCGTAACTGCAGTTCGCGCGGGAGACGGCGGAGCAGTCTCCCGTCCTGCCGGTGCAGCCTGACTCGCAGAAGTCTGGGCGCTCATGTGCCGAGGCGT
>DASUXX010000367.1:0-4202 GCA_036377755.1 Gemmatimonadaceae bacterium | reverse complement strand
TGGTAAATAACTGAAATCGGCTTCCTGCCTCCGGCCATGAGCCTCCTGCTTCCGGCACACTGAAAATGCCGGCAGCAGGAGGCTCAAGGCTGGAAGCAGGGAGCCGAGTCAGGTTGCAGTTAAAGGTTTTCAATGACGCATCCCCCTTTCTATTACAGGGAATCCCACGGGATAAGAATCACGGTTCGTCCTGTATACCTGCGTGATCAATCCGATCCGGCGGCGCGGCACTACGTGTTCGCGTATTTCGTGAGAATCGAAAATGTAGGTAGAGTTCCCGCGCAGCTCATGTCGCGGCGATGGTTGATTCACGATTCAGCCGGAGAAGACACTGAAGTCGAAGGCGAGGGAGTCATTGGTGAGCAGCCGGTGATCGCACCGGGACGCGTGCACGAATATCAGAGTTTCTGCATTCTCAAGTCCGGCGAGGGATGGATGGAAGGGCACTACAACTTCGTCCGTTCGGATTCGACGACATTCAGGGCGGAGATTCCAAGATTTCTCCTCAGCGCAAGCCAGTCTCCGAGCCTGCCTTCCTGACACGCGGCCGCCGCGACGCTGCGCGCGGAACGACAGTTGCCACACTGTCGTGAGGATGAAACGCATTCACGACATTTCGATTGCCGTCCGCAGCGGAGGACTGGTTTATCCAGGCAATCCGCCGATTGCGATCGAGCCTCAGCAGGCTATTTCGCAGGGTGCAGGCGCAAACGTGTCGTCGATATCGTTTGGATCTCACACCGGCACTCATGTGGATGCGGCAAAGCATTTCTTCGACGACGGTGAGACTGTCGATCAGATAGCTCCGGATCTTCTCATTGGTCCAGCAATTCTGATTGAAGTTGATGACACTCTGAAATCTGTGGGTGCAGCAGATCTCAAACATCACGATCTCCGCGGCTACAAGCGCGTGCTAATCCGCACGCGAAACTCGGCCCTGTTGAGCGATCCTGAATTTCATCGCGATTACACGTTCATCGCGCCTGATGGTGCCGAGTATCTCGTCGAGCAGGGAGTGACGCTGGTTGGCGTCGACTATCTCTCGATAGAGCAGTTCCATTCAGGGCATCATCGAACGCATCGCACATTACTCGAGAAGAACGTCGTCATTGTCGAAGGTCTCAATTTGTCAGGAGTGAATCCCGGCGAATACACGCTCGTGTGTCTTCCACTCCGGCTCGAAGGCCTCGACGGCGCGCCTGCGCGTGCAATTCTCATCGAAGAATGACGCAGATTCGTCACGTCTTCTTCGACATAGGCGGAGTTCTCGCTACAAACGGGTGGGACCGCGACCAGAGAAGGCTTGCGCTCGACAAATTCGGTCTCGATTCAGTGGAGTTTCACAACCGCCACGAAGAAATGGTGGGACCACTCGAGCAGGGACAGATCGGCCTCGAGGAGTACCTCGACATCACTGTGTTTTACGAGCCGCGATCGTTTTCGCGCGAGGAGTTTCGCGACTTCATCTTTTCGCAAAGCAAACCCAACTATGAGAGCATTGCGATCGCGCGCGCTGTCGCGGAAGGCTGTCGATACTGGGTAATGACGATGAACAACGAAAGCGAAGAGCTGAACAAGCATCGCATCTGCGCGTTCGGACTCGACGAATTCTTCGACGCATTTCTTTCGTCATGCTGGCTCGGCCTTCGCAAGCCGGCAAGGAGATTCTATGAGAGAGCGCTCGGAATCTCTGAAGCTCGCCCCGCAGAATCAGTTTTCATCGACGACAGATCGCAAAACCTCGAGCCTGCGCGCGCGCTGGGGATGCATACGATTCTTTACCAGAATCCCGCGCAGCTCGAGAACGACCTGCGCTCACTCGGCCTGCAATTCAACCTTACGGAAAGACAAGCATGAAACTGGGAATGATCGGCCTCGGCAAAATGGGCGGCAACATGACGGAGCGCCTTATGCGCGACGGTCATGAAGTTGTGGTCTTCGACAGGAGTGCGGAGGCGATCGGCAAATACGCCGGGCTGGGGGCGGTTGCGGCGAGCGATGCGGCAGACCTGGTCTCGAAGCTTGCAGCGCCTCGCATTGTCTGGGTCATGGTTCCTGCGGGCAAGCCGGTTGACGATACGATCGCAGCGTTGGTCCCGGGAATGTCGAACGGGGACGTGATCATCGATGGAGGCAATTCGAATTTCCATGACACAATGCGCCGCGGTGCGGAGCTCAGCGCAAAGGGAATCGAGTTCGTCGACTCCGGCACGAGCGGCGGCATATGGGGGCTCGCGAATGGATACTGCCTGATGATCGGTGCATCGGACTCAGCGTTTGCGCTGTGCGAGCCCATTTTCAGGACCCTCGCACCACCCGATGGATACGCTCACATGGGACCGACTGGCTCCGGTCACTATGTGAAGATGATTCACAATGGCGTCGAATATGGAATGCTCCAGGCGTACGCCGAGGGTTACGAGATCCTCCATGCTTCAAAGGACTTCAAGCTCGATCTTCATCAGATTGCGAAGGTCTGGAATCATGGAAGCGTCGTGCGATCCTGGATCAATGAGCTCGCTGAGACCGCATTCGAGCAAGAAGGGAATGTGGAGTCTCTCAAGGGGTTCGTAGCTGATTCCGGAGAAGGGAGGTGGACCGTTCAGGAAGCGATCGATCTCGATGTGCCCGCGCCGGTCATTACGCTCTCTCTCCTCATGCGATTGCGCTCGCGGCAGGATGATTCGTTTGGCGGAAAGGTGATCGCAGCGCTGCGCAACGAATTCGGCGGTCACGCGGTACAGAAAGCATGAGTGCAATGAGGCTGCCCGCTCCCCAGCCAATGGGCACTGTGGGCGAGCACATACGCGGTGAGCACATCGAGCGGTGCACTGCCGTCATACTTGGCGCAGGCGGCGACCTCATGAAAAGAAAGCTGATGCCTGCGATCTACTATCTCGCACAGCAGAAGCTTCTGCCCAAAGAGTTCAACCTTGTTGCAGTCGGCCGCGAGAAAATGGAGAACGCGGCTTACATCGAGTCGATGAAGGAGGCGCTCGATGCCTCGGACGAGATCAAATCCGTGGACAACGATGCGTGGACGTGGCTTTCGTCACGCATCAGCTATGCGTTCGGCGATCTCAGCACCGGCGAGGCATACGATTCTATCCGGCACTGCCTCGAAAAGATCGAAGCCGATGTGCCTGATGATCAGCGCAACAGAATTTTCTATCTCGCCGTGCCGCCGAGTGTGTTCGAGACGTCGATTACGCACTTGTCGTCGAGCGGGCTCGCACCGCGCACAGAAAACGCGGAGGCGCGACCATTTGTGCGCGCTGTGATTGAAAAGCCATTCGGTCGCAGTCTCGAGACCGCGAAAGCACTGAACTGCGTCGTACTCGACAAGCTTTCCGAGCACCAGGTGTATCGCATCGATCACTATCTCGGGAAAGAAAGCGTGCAGAACATTCTCGTGTTCCGCTTTGCGAATCCGCTGTTCGAGCCGTTGTGGAGCAGACAGTACATCCGGCAGGTGCAGATAACTGTTGCAGAGTCGGTGGGAATTGAATCGCGAGGCAAGTATTACGAGGAAGCGGGCGTGATCCGCGACATGTTCCAGAATCACCTGCTTCAATTGCTGACGCTAGCGGCGATGGAGCCACCGATTGCCTTCAAGGCAGACGACGTTCGCGATGAGAAAGTGAAGGTCCTCAGGTCGATAAAGCCTCTTCTCGCCGATGGTGAGCCGCCAGTAGTGCTCGGACAGTACGCAGGTTACAGGGAAGAGGAGAATGTCGCGCCAGACTCCGTGACTCCAACCTTCGCAGCAGTGCGCTTCGACATCGATGACTGGCGGTGGAAGCACGTTCCGTTCTTCGTGAGATCAGGGAAGAAGCTGCCGAAGCGAACATCGCAGATCGCAATTCAGTTCAGGCCGCCCCCGGTTCTCATGTTCAACCAGGAGGAGCTGGAGCGGAAATGGCCAAGCCTCCTCGTGATGCGCGTGCAGCCCGATGAGGGAATATCGCTGCGATTCAACGTGAAAACTCCCGGGACAGCGAATGAGCTGACGCCGGAATTCGAGATATCTCCAGTGAACATGGATTTTTCGTACGACGAAGTTTTCGGCGGCGAGACACCGCCGGCGTATCAGACTCTCCTGCTGGACGTCATGCTTGGCGACGCGACATTGTTCACCCGCAGCGATGAGGTCGAAGCAGCGTGGGCGGTGATCGATCCGCTTATCGAGTACTTCGAGCGCA
>DASUXX010000366.1:0-2195 GCA_036377755.1 Gemmatimonadaceae bacterium | reverse complement strand
ATTACTTTAGCTATGGTTAGAGTTGCGCGAGTCATGCCCGGGAGCATCGCAGAAGAGATCGGGATAGTCCCCGGCACTGAGCTCGTCTCCGTCGATGGACGCGAGATCCGCGACTTCCTGGACTGGGAATTTCTTTCCGCTGAGGATGAGGTCGTTGTCGAAGCGCGGCTTCCAGATGGCGAAGAAATCGTCTACGAAATAGAACGCCCTGACGGGGAATCGATCGGTGTCGCGCTCGAGCCTCCGACAGTTCGCCGCTGCGCCAACCGCTGCGAGTTCTGCTTCATCGAAGGCCTGCCGAGCGGACTGCGAAAAAATCTCTATATCCGCGACGACGATTACCGGCTGTCATTCACATACGGAAATTTTGCAACGCTTTCGAATGTGAAAGAGCGCGATATCGCGCGCATTCTCGAGTACAGGCTGTCGCCTCTATACGTCTCGGTTCACGCGACCAACTGGGAAGCGCGCAAGATCCTTCTGAACAATCCGCGGGTTCCGAATATCGTCGACCAGCTTACGCGTCTCGCTGAAGGCGGGATCCGTTTCCATTGCCAGATGGTGATCGTGCCCGGCCTGAACGATGGTGATGTCCTCGAGGAATCGTTGACCGACCTCTGGAACCTCGGTGACGCTGTTCTTTCAGCGGCCGTTGTACCCGTCGGCCTCACCCAGTTCTCGCACCTGTTCACCGGCGAGACCATGACACAGGAAAAAGCACGCGATCTCCTGCGCCAGGTCGAGCGGTGGGAAGCACGTGCTCGTGCTGAACGCGATGATACGTGGGTGTTCGGTTCCGATGAGCTCTACCTTCTCGCCGGTGAGCCGCTGCCCGATGCAGAGCATTACGGTGAGTTCGCGCAAATCGAAAATGGTATCGGTGCGATTACATCGCTTCGCACTCGCGTCGAGAATGGGCTCGAGGATCTGCCGCGTCTCGACGGCGCGCGGATCGGGGTAGTCACCGGCAAGGCAATGACATCGCTCATGCCCGAGCTGCTCGAGAAGCTGACGCGGGTGACGGGTGCCGAGTTCGTTCTGATTCCGACGGAGAACTCGCTTTTCGGTCCGACCATCACCACGGCAGGCCTGCTAGTGGGTGCCGACATCCGCCGCGCGCTGGAGAATCGTCGCGATATCGACTTCGCGTTGATTCCTGCTGAATCCATCAACGAAGACAGGATTTTCCTCGACGATGTAAAGTTCGATGAGCTGCGGGACGAGCTGCCGGTTCCAGTGCATCCGTCGTACGACTTCGTCGATGTGCTTGCAGACTCCGAGCTCGCAGTCGCCGCATGAACATTCCGGTCATTGCACTGATCGGCCGGCCGAACGTAGGGAAATCGGCGCTGTTCAATCGAATCGTTGGCGAAGGCACTGCAATCGTAAGCGAAGAGGCTGGCACTACTCGCGACCGCCACTTTGCGCGCGCTGACTGGAACGGCCGCAATTTCTGGCTTGTCGATACCGGTGGGCTGACGGACGATCCGCGGATCCCGATGGACGTCGAGATCCGCCGGCAGGTGCATCAGGCAATCGAAGAAGCGGACCTTCTGCTGTTTGTCGTAGACGCTAAAGCGGGCCTTCACCCAAGCGATGCGCGCGTGGTAGAGCTGCTTCGTGAATCACGAAAGCCATGGGTGCTCGTTGCGAATAAAGTCGATGATCCTGAGTCGACTGACTTCTACGAGTTCTATTCTCTCGGTGCAGGGGACCCCATTCCGGTGTCGGCACAGAATGGGAAAAATTCAGGCGACCTGCTCGATGTTGTCGTCGAGAAAATTCCCGAGGTCGATGAAGAGCCTGGCGACGCGCTGAGAGTCGCAGTCATTGGTCGTCCCAACGTCGGCAAGTCGTCGCTGATCAACAGACTCCTCGGCGAAGACAGACTTGTCGTTGCCGATGAAGCCGGCACCACGCGTGACGCAATCGACACACCGATGATGTATCACGATCGTGAGATCATCTTCGTCGATACTGCCGGGTTGCGCAGGCAATCGAAAGTCGATGAGGGAGTGGAGTTCTATTCCTCGCTGCGCTCACGGCGCGCAATCGAGCGCGCAGACATCTGCATACTCGTGATCGACGCCATCGAAGGACTTCACAACCAGGATCTCAAGATCGCGGCACTTGCGTGGGAGTCAGGTCGCGGTCTTATAGTCGTCGTCAACAAATGGGATCTTGCGGAGAAAGAC
>DASUXX010000365.1:0-12138 GCA_036377755.1 Gemmatimonadaceae bacterium | reverse complement strand
CGGCACATAGAGCTGCATCGCGATGCGAAGTGCGGTCGCAAATCCGGCGATGCCGGCCGCCGCAAAGAGCGTCGGACCTAACTGAGCCAGCCGCGGTGCAGAACGGTAAAACGGAGGAACCGCGCGGGCGTCGAACCACCTCATTCCGGAGTCACCCTCGGTCAAACCGCTGGGCGCGGTAATCAGAATCCGCCGCGCCCGTTAAACTCTGGCCGATCTTGCTGCAACTACTCGTGCGCAGGAAGTGGCTCCATTGTTTCCGGATTCACCGGCACCTGCACCTCGTCGCGATGCGGCGAGGTCATCAACGTCAGCCGCATCCGCGGGAATGCATCCATGAACGACATGTAGCAGAAGCCCCACATGCCGAGGAAGCCAAGCGTTACGCCAAGCTCCCACAGTCCAAGCGGCATGTCCGTCGAACGGTAGTACAGCGACGGATACACCTCGAGATAACGATGGAACCACAGTCCAAACACTGTGAACAGCGCAAAGAGCGCCATCGTCGGCAGGAAGACTTTCGCCGCACGCGACATCAGTCCGAAGAACGGACCGAACATCAGGGTCACCGTTACCAGCGTCAGAGGCAGCCACGGCTGAATCAGTCGGAGACGCGCCCAGTGCGTCTCTTCTCCCATGTTGCCGTACCAGATCACAAGGTACTGGCCGAACGTGAGATATCCCCAGAACGCAGTGAATGCGAAGCAGAGCTTTCCAAGATCATGGAAATGCTTCTCCGTGATCAGGTCGTATCGATCGAGATACTTCCTCCACGCCATAGTGAGAAGCGTGAAGCTCGCGAGCGCAGCAACCCAGCCGCCCATGAACACCCACCATCCATACATCGTGCTCTGGAAGTGGAGATCGAGCGACATCGAGAGATCCCACGAGAGAACTATCCAGCCGAAGGCAAAGCAGAATGCCAGCGCAACGGCCATGTATCCCTGCAGCGAGTGCGTCGAGTGAATCTCGCGACGCTCGTCGCGGAATCCGCGGCGCATCTTCTCCCGAAGACCGCGCGCCCATTTGGCGCCTGCCTCAGGTGAATGACCGACGTCCAGCCGCACCGTCGTGTAGATGTACCACACGCTCAATGCGGTGATCACTCCAAACGCAATCAGGCTGCGCGGAATGAGAAACCATGGATTGAGATACGTGACCTTCTCGGGGATGTGAAGCGGCTCGTGCGTCCACGGGAAGATGTGATTCTTTCCGAGGAAAATCAGGATCAGCAGGATGAACGCAACCGGCAGGAACGCAACGTACCCCTCGAGGAAGCGGATAACCGAGCGCGACCAGCGTGCCGTGGTAATTCTCTGCACCGCGACGAACATCACACCTGCAGACGAGATCGTCGCGAAGTAAAGCCAGTTCACCAGCAGCGCCTGCCACACGCGATCCACACCCATCAGTGCGCCGGCTATGAACGTCACTGTTCCAATCGCTGCCAGAACAATCGCAAGCGTGTACAGCGCGCGCGGAATCGGGCGCGATGTTCCAGCGAGGATCTCCTCGCGCGTCGGCATATGAACGTGTTCGTGACTCATCGTCGTGCGCTCGCTGAATCGACCGCGGTTGCCGCTGCCGTTGTGTCCACTACAGGTCTCTGAATCGAGGTCATTGCACGTGAGCCGCCGATTGCACCGCCTGGCATCACGAACGGCGCAGGGCGCGTGGGACCAAGCGTCGTTGCACCGGGAAGCTTGTCACCCGTCACGCCGGGCGCCGCGAGCGGCCCCTTCTCTACCGCGCCGCCGTTCTGGAGAGCGCGCAGATAATTCACCACGTCCCACCTGTCTGCTTCTTCGATACGATTGTAAGGCGGCATCAATCCTCTGCCGTTGCGAATCATT
Organism: Gemmatimonadaceae bacterium; assembly: GCA_036377755.1. GTDB lineage: Bacteria > Gemmatimonadota > Gemmatimonadetes > Gemmatimonadales > Gemmatimonadaceae > UBA4720. The sequence goes on along the minus strand of DASUXX010000365.1, from coordinate 10,285 downwards.
CCGAAGATGTAGCCGTCAGTGCGGCCCTTTGTCATGTCGGTCGTGAGATTGATTCCGGGCATTCCATACTTCGTTGCGGGACCGTCACCCATTGCAGCATCTCCGTGACAGACCGCGCAGTTGATCGAGTAATACTTGCGCCCATTCAGGAGCGACGCAGCCGATGAAGGATGCGGATTCGGAATCGCCGCCATCGAGTCGATGGTGCCAGGCAGCTGCGAATACGACACCTGGAAACCGGCGACCGCGGTTCCTGTCACGGGCACCGACATCTGCGGATTGCCGCGTGACGGAGTGAGCGAGTCTTTCACGGGTTCCCATGTCCACAGGGAAGGCTGACGCTTGAAGTCGGTGAACCATTCGCATCCCGTCGCAGCAAGCACGAGCGGAGCGCAAAGTATGAAGGCCCGCTTAGCGTTCATCGCGCACCTCCACTGCTCCATGCTCACGCAGAAGTGACTGCGCCTGCGCGTATTTCTCAGGCGGGCACGCTACCCACACTCCGTAGTCTCCGCCGCTGAAGCGACCATCGTATCCGACCGTCATAGTCAGTCGCGGGACTCGCGAGTTGATGAAAAGTCCAAGAACCGTCGCGAGCGCTCCGAAAAGAACCATCACCTCGAACCCGAAGATCGTGTAAGGGACCCACGATGCGACCGGCTTTCCACCGACCACAAGCGGCCAGTAATCCGACGCCCAGATCGCGATCCAGTAGCCGCATGTCGCGCCGAACAATCCACCGAACAGCGTGAAACGCCGCACAGGACTTTGTGGAGCATTCACCGCGTGCTCTATCTCATGCCTCGGCGTCGGTGTATAAACCGTAATCTCGCCGAGCCGTTCTTTTTTCAACGCTTCGACTGCGTATACCGCGGAGTCGAGCTCACGGAAAGCGCCGATCACTCCTGACATCAGTCGGCCTCCCCTGGTGTCGAAGGTTCAAACTCGAGATGCCTTCCTGCTGAATCGATACCGTGATCGTGCGTCTGCCTCAGCTTTGGCGGAACGATTTCCTTCACCTCGGAGATCGCGATCACCGGCAGCTGCTTGATGAAGAGCAGGAACCACATCGAGAACCATCCGAAGCTTCCGGCCAGGATCGCAAAATCAACCCACGTCGGGGAGTATCCTGCCCACTGCCAGGGCTCGAACTCATGCGACAGCGACGGCACGACGATTACGAATCGCTCGAACCACATGCCGAGGTTGATGAAGAACGAAAGAATGAAAAGCCACGTTGGATTGCGGCGCCACGACTGTTTGAACAGTGTGAGTGGCAGCACCATGTTGCACGTGTACAGAATCGCGGAAGCCCACCACCACTGACCCCAGATTCTGTTCGCGAAGAAGTTCTTCTCGAACTCGTTCCCGGAGAACCACGCAACGAACCACTCCGTCATGTACGCGCATCCAACGACGAGCGAAGTGAAGAGACACAGCTTCGCTGCGGCATCGAGGTGATTGATCGTGACGTAATGCTTGAGTCCGAACCATTTTCGGAGAGGAATGATGATCGTGAACACCATTCCGATACCCGAGAAGATTGCGCCGGCGACGAAGTACGGCGGGAAGATTGTCGTGTGCCATCCCGGCGTCAGCGCCATTGCGAAGTCGAACGACACGACCGAGTGCACCGAGAGCACCAGCGGCGTGGAGAACGCAGCCAGGAAGAGATACGCTCTCGCGAAATGTCTCCACTCTCTGTCGGAATTCCTCCAGCCGAGAGAGAGCACGCCGAAGATCCGGCGACGAACCGGATTCTTCTCGCGATCACGAAGCGTGGCGATATCGGGGATGAGTCCGATGTACAGGAACGTCGACGACACCGTCAGGTACGTGAGAATTGCGAACACGTCCCACACCAGCGGGCTCTTGAACTGTGGCCAGATATAGCGCCAGTTCGGATACGGAATGAGCCAGAAGAATTTCCAGGGGCGTCCCAGGTGCAGAATCGGGAAAAGACCCGCAGTCATGACGGCGAACACCGTCATCGCTTCTGCACATCGATAGATCGTCGTCCTGAAGCCCGCGCGGAACAGGTAAAGAATTGCGGAGATCAGGGTACCCGCGTGTCCGATACCGACCCAGAACACGAAGGTGATGATGTACACACCCCACATCACCGGCGGGTTGTAGCCGGCGACGCCCAGGCCCGTGTAGATCTGATACATCCATGCGGCTGCGCCGATGATCAGGAAAAGAATTGCGACGCCGAGTCCAATGAACCACGCAACGGTTGGATGAAGCGTGGCCGATATCTCGCGATCGACCTGCTCGTAATCGCGAACTGCCGGCAGTTGGATGTCGGCGCTTGCGATATTCGGCCGGCGGGGCTCGTCTTTCACGCGCGAAGGCCTAGCCATTGTGGCCATCAGTGCACCTCCGGAGCCGCAACGGGCGACGTCGTCATCGCGCCCGGATGATTCACTTTCTTCAGATAAACCACAGCGGTGTATGTGTTGAGCTCTTCGAACACGTGATACGCGCGCTCGTCGTTCACGAGCTTCGCAACCGTCCATCGCTCGTCAGCAGCATCACCGAAAGTGATTGCGCGTGACGGACACGCTTCTGCGCATGCAACCGTGAACTCATCGGGCTCCACGCCGCGATGCTCCAGAGCCGCGCGGTTTTCCGCCTCACGAATTCTCTGCACGCAGAAGGTGCACTTCTCCATGACGCCCTTTCCGCGAACAGTGACGTCAGGATTGAGCTGCCAGTTGAGCGGCTCGGGGAACGCGTACTGTGCACGAGCCGGCTCCCCGTAACCGAACCAGTTGAAGTAGCGAACCTTGTACGGACAGTTGTTCGAGCAATAACGCGTGCCGACGCAGCGATTGTAGACCTGCACGTTCAACCCGTCAGGCGCGTGATACGTTGCGTATACCGGGCAGACCGGCTCGCATGGCGCGTTGCCGCAATGCTGGCAAAGCATCGGGACGAATCGCGTTTCGAAATCTGCGCCGCCGTCTTCCCCTCCCTCGAAATATCTCTCGAGACGAATCCACGACATCTCGCGCGAGCGCGTGATGTTCGCTCCGAATCCGGTGCGGTCTGGAAGAACTTTCGGTCCCTGCCAGTCAGCACCAACCGTCGGAATGTTATTCTCCGCGTAGCATGCAGTGACGCATGCAGAGCATCCGGTACATCGCGCGAGATCGATGGTCATTGCCCACCGGCGCCTGGCCATGCCGCTCCAGTGTTCCGGATCGTACATGCCCTTCTCTTTCGATTTCGTGCCGGGACCGCCGAGATCACCCTGTGCATCCTTCGCAGTCGGTGAGCGAAGACCGGGCAGGAATTCGTGCGATGCATCGCCCGGAAATTCCGGATGACCTTCTTCGCCGCCATGCTCTCCCGCTGCTGCCTTTTCACCGAGCGCTCGCTCCTTCTGCTCGCCGCTAACGCTTCCCTGCGGCGCAGCTTCGGCTGCGTGCTCCGACCCGCTCGCTTCGTGTGTGCCGCCGAGCTGGCCAACCACAACAGCCTGCGCGATGCCGCGTCCGTGCTGCCGTGCCGAGCCTTCAGTAGTTACAAGGCGTGAGTGCCCGCCATCCTTCGTGACACGCGCGCGAGTGGATCCGAGCATGATGCTGCCCGAGCGATCTTCAGCGTACGTCAGAAGATCGAAAGCGTTCGACCCTGCTTTCGCATACCGGCCGGCGGAATCTGCGTGACCTCGTCCCGCCGCAACGGCGACCACGTCTTCTCGAATTCCCTGATAGGTATAGACGGGCAGGCTGAGTTTTCCTGCGGCTGTCTCGACGATAACATGATCGCCATTCTCGACACCGAGCTTGCGCGCGGTCGCAGGATGAATTTCCGCCACAGTCTGCCACGCGATCTTGGTTACAGGATCAGGAAGCTCCTGCAGCCATGGCTTGTTCGCTCCCTCTCCCATTCCCAGTGCCGGGCTTGGGTAAACGAGCAGAGTGAAGTCGCCATTGCCCGCGTTGGCTGCAGCGACAGGCTGAGGCAGCGCTTTGCTCCCTGCGGGCTGCTGCACACTGCCACTTGATATTCCTTTCGGAAGTGCAGCCGCAAGACCCGCCGCTCCACCCGGAAAACGCGAGATCATGAGACTGCGATAGTCCGGCATTGTCGCGATCGGAGTGCCGGTAGTTCTCGACACAGCGAGTAATACGTCTGCGATTGCGCGCGTATCGAAAACAGGATCCATCGTCGGCTGCTGCAACGAAAGCGTGTTGGTGACAGCCTGTGCTTCTCCCCAGCTTTCGAGAGAATGATTGTCCGGCAGAATCAGATCTGCCATTTCGCTCGTCTCGTCCATGATCGAGGAGAACGAGACCTTGAACGGCACTTTCGCCATCGCCGCGCGGAATCCTGATGATTTAGGCATCAGGTACACAGGATCGACGTTGTGAACCATGAGCATCGACACGCCGCCACCCTGCATCCTCTGGCCGAGTGCGCGGATGTGAGAGACGGGATCGATTCCCTCAAAACCTCTATATGCGTCTGCGATACTCACCGCTCCGCTGGTGCCATTCAGTGCGTTGGCAGCAAGGCAGAGCTCCATTCCATTTGGACCTCCGCCTGCGGCGAGAACGAGAGCGGGCTTTGCTGCTGCGAACTCAGTCTGCAATGCTGTGAGACGCGCAACGTCGACTCCACTTGCCTGCGCAGCCTGCTGCGGTGTGGATGCACCTGAAAGCATCTGCACGATTGCGAGCTCCGAGCCAGGCTTTGCGGGAATCCAGTCATCCGCATTGAGTCCGGTCAACGATCTTCGCGCGCCGACATAAATGAACCTCGGCGCATTTGCACCGCGCGCGCGCGCGTCCGCAAAGTCGAGCTGCTGCGGTACGCTTGCTCCCCATCCGTCGAGGAAATCTGCGCCGAATGAAATGATCAGCCGCGTGGACGCGAAGTCATAGCGGGGCCACGCGACTCCGAACGTCTGCAGGTTCGCAGCGATCGCAGTTGTGTCTGCATCCGGATCGATGCTGAGCGCCGGGGCCATTCCCATCCCTGCAAGCCAGCTGTTGAGAAGCTGAGGGAACCCGCCTGATTGATGACGGTTGATGAACGCAACACCGCCGGGATTTCTGCGCGCTTCGGCAAGCTTGTCGCCGAAAATTTTGAGCGCATCATCCCACGTGGTTTTCTCGAGCTTTCCACCGCGCCGCACCATCGGTGTGCGATACCGATCCGGATTGTACAATCCCTGGAGCGCAGCCTGACCTTTCGCGCAAAGCGCCCCGCGATTTACAGGATGATCGGGATTTCCCTCGAGCTTGATCGTGCGTCCGTCGCGAGTCTCGGCAATGATGCCGCACGCTGACGCGCATTCGCGGCACGTGCTCGCATAGTATGTAGAGACACCGGGGACCGTTTGATCAGGCGAGACGAAATACGGGATAAGCTTTTCGACGCGCTCCGAGGAGCAGCCGATCATCGTCGCTGTGGCGCTGCCTGCGCCAACGACTTTCAGGAACTCCCGGCGCTTGACGCCCGGCTTTGAAGTTTCGCTACTCATCAGTAGTGACATGTCGCGCAGTCATAGCGCGCCTTGAACGGAGGATTGGACCGGCCGACGTGACAATTCACGCACCAGCCCATGTTGAGCGAGTTCTGCTGAGATACCTGCGCCATGTTCTGCACGTTGCCGTGACACGTCTGGCACGATACTCCGGCATTCACGTGGCGCATGTGCGGGAAGTGCACGTACTCCGGCACCTTGTGTATCCGGACCCATGGCACCGGCTGATTCTTGCTCGCGAACGACGCAAGCTTCTGAACCCCCGGCTTGGACGTGCCAACGACCGTATGGCAGCCCATGCACGTACTCATTGCAGGAAGTCCGGGATCAGGCGACTTGTTCGCTGAGAAATGGCAGTAGACGCAGTTCATCTTGAGAGTCTGAACGTGCATCGGATGCGGGAATGGCACTGGCTGCGCCGGGCTGTTGCCCTGAGATGAGCTGGCTCCGGCGTACGCCGAAAGAATTGCCGCAGCAGCGGCCAGTGTGAGGAAACCGGGAATGGCGAACCATTTCCTCTGCTTGATCATCGGCAAGTCGAAATGCGAGTCAATTGGTCGGCTTTGTGAACAATTTCACAAGCCATGAAACGTGGCGGGAAAAATGACCTAGCAAGTAATTGACCGCAAGGCGTTGGCACGTCGTTATTGCTCGCGTGCTGCACGTCGTTCGCGGTCGATTGTGCGAAGCACTTCGATTGACATCGCGCGCACGAGGTCCACTTCCCTTCCATCAGGAACTGCGCGATACACGAGCGATCTCACACTCCGCATCACGTGCTCCGGATTTCTCGTCTTGAAGAACGCGATTGCCTCGAGCGCTTTATGGACATCCGCGAACATGAGGTCGAGCTGCGACGACGTAGGCGGATTTGTGGAATGACGAGGCGGTCCAATCTCGCGCGTTGCATCGCTTGCGCGGAGGTGCAGCTCGTACAGCGCAATGAGAACCGCCTGCGCAAGATTGAGTGATGCGTGATTCGTCGTTGGAATTGTGACGACTGTGTGAGCGAGATCGAGTGCCTCGTTAGGAAGACCGTTGTCTTCGCGTCCGAAAAGAACGGCGACATTTCCCTGCCCAGCAAACGATATGAGATCGTCTGCGCATTGCGCAGGCGTGAGGAGCTCGCGCTTCGCAGCGCGGCGTCTCGCCGTGAATCCGGCAACTCGTACACAGTCTGCAATCGCCGACTCGAGATCATCATAGTGCTCGATTGCCTCGATGAGCTCGTGCGTATCGTGCGCGACACCAATGAGGCGGTAACGATCATACGCAACGGGCCGCACCAGTCGCAGCTGGTCAACGCCCATGTTCTTCATCGCGCGCACTGTTGCGCCGATGTTTATGGGATCCTGCGGTTCGTAAAGAACGACTTTTACATGGCGAAGTACTGACACGCGCCAAAGATATCAACGACGACAGCCTGGAACCGGAACGGCCCCAGGCTGCGCGTTAATTCTTCCTTTCTGTCGAAATCAGGTTACCGGCCGTCCGGTGACGAGACGGTAGATGATGACGATTACTGCGATGACGAGCAGAAGGTGTATGAGTCCGCCGCCAATGTGGACCACGAAGAAGCCAAGTATCCACAGGATCAGCAGAATCATCGCGATCGTCCAGAGCATTGACGAATCCTCAATAAAGGTTAGTCGCGCGACTACCGCGCGGAGATGGTGACCGTAATGGCAAAGGTCGTACCGGAATGGTCCTGGGTTATGGGTTTCCGGATGTCATGTGTAATGGGTCATGATGTCATGTGTTTCGTGTACCCTCGACCAATGACAACATGACCCACGACCTCATAACCTGAAGAACCCGAGACCCATTACCTCGGTGCACGCTCGACGAACTTGGATGGATCGCGCTTATGCTGTTCCTCATGCAGTGCCTGCCTGCCGAGGAGAATGCGTGTAGCGCGTATGTCATGGCCGATGTCGATCAGGAGCAATGCGAGATCGCCTGTTCCATATAGTAGTCCGGCGAGAACGACCAGCCGCGAGATCTCTCCGAGAAGAGTCGGTATCGCTGCGGTCCCCTGGGCGATGAGCCCGGTCACTATCTCCGACAGGAGAAGCAGCAGGAGCACAGCAGCCATGAGCTTGAACAGCTTGGACAGATATCCAAGACCAGTGTAAGGCTCCAGGTCAGCGGACCTGACGGGCATGGACGGGTCGGCACGCTGCGGCTTTGTCGGGGTCTTGCCTGTATCAGGGGCGCTGTGGGAGGCAACTACAGTCGCTTCATCAGCCATTTTCAGTCTCCGGTTCCAATCCATCGCGCGGGATATCCGCGCGTATCAATATGAGTAAAAGGCCCGTGGGCAGAGGTGCCCGAGTACACACCGACTCCTCCTATCAGCGAAGGGTGTGCCGCTTCGACGCGATTTGCGGCGGCAAGTATCACCCGGGCGTCTTTTATGTTTACGCGGCCGTCGTGATTCAGGTCGTCCATGTTTCCATCGCCGTTGTTATCGATGAAAATATCTGCGGCATCCCCATACATGTGACGGCTCAACGTCGCGCGTCCGCGCGGATCTCCGCCGGAACGGTTGTATTGAGGCGTTCTAAAGCCGCTCATCACGCGCACACCTTTCGATGATATGCCCTGCTTTTCCAGCTCGGCGAGAACGAGCTCGAGCTTGTCGATGAGCTTGATGTCCACGACGATGTATTTGGGCCATACGTTCTGTTGATCGTGCGGGAAAAAGTCCCTGAGCTTGAAATGATCAGACAGCTCCGTATTCTGCTGTTCTTTCGTGACCTCGATGAACCCCGCGGGCGGCTCGTACCTCCCGCGCGTGGTTTTTCCGCCAGTACTGGGCCAGTTCCCTATGTAATACAGGCCAATCCGTCCGCCACGCTTTGCTGACGCGGGTTTGAGAGTGATGACGGAGAAGTCAGCAACCGGACGTATGGCGTTTCCGATGGCGAGAGCCACGGACCAGATGCCCGTGGTAGACGGCGCCTCCGCGACAGTTGTCGACTCGGATCGCGCGCCGGATGAGAACGTGACATTCGCCCCGTGCGGCAGAGTATCGATTGGGAGATCGGTTCCAGGCTGCTGAAGCGTCGCGCGCAATCGTCCGGATTCACCGCGCAGTGGCACCGCGAGCCCGAGCGCCGCATCGGTCAGGAACGCCATTGTAGGCGAGCGCGAATCCGTCAGTGCGCGGCTGATGATTCGCACTGCCGAGGGTGACCCGGGAATTCCTTCATCGCCTGCGTTCCTGATCGACCAGATCCAGCCGATTGCTATAAAAAGGATGAAAAACGTCGATGCAGCATTGAAAATGCGCTGACCGCGTGAGGAGAGATGCCAGTGCTGCCGGGGAGGCGGCGGGTACATCGCTTCCCGGACCTCCAGAGTTGACCACACGTTATCAAAGGTTGAACTTGCCTCTCTCCTATCCTGCATTCCCCCTCACACCAGCGTCATGGACCAGCTGCGCGAGCTTTTCGCGAATCTTCAGGATCTTCCTGCACTCATAAAGTGGGCCGGATACTTCGGCCTCACTGCAATCGTTTTTGCTGAAACCGGTTTGCTGATCGGTTTTTTTCTTCCCGGCGACTCGCTCCTTGTAACCGCCGGCCTTTTTTCCGGGCGCGGCTTGATGAACGTCTACGTGCTTGGAATGCTGCTGAACATCGCGGCTGCTTTAGGGAATTCGTTCGGGTACATGATTGGAAGAATCACCGGACCGAAAATCTTTACGCGTGAAGACTCGCTCCTGTTCAGCAGGAAAAACGTCTTCCGCGCGCAGGAGTTTTATGCGCGCCACGGGCGCAAGGCGATTGTGCTTGCTCAGTTCATGCCGATCATCAGGACGTTTTCGCCGGTTGTCGCAGGCGTTGGACAAATGCCTTACCGTCAATTCGCAATCATCAGTGTGCTTGGAACGATTCTCTGGGTATGGAGCATGCTGTTCACGGGGTATTTCCTCGGGACATATATTCCGGGAATCGACAAGCACATCGAGATACTCGTGATCACCGTGGTATTCGTGTCCATTCTTCCGGGCATAATCAGCTGGTGGCGCGAGAAGAGAAAGACTGCCGCTCAGACGGCGAACTGATCCAGGAGAAAGACGATGGCGTTCACACTTCCCGACCTGCCGTACGGGTTCGATGCACTCGAGCCACACATCGATACGGCGACGATGCAGATCCATCACGGCAAGCATCATCAGGCTTACGTCAACAACCTCAATGCGGCGATAGAAAAAGCGCCGGAGCTCGGCGGCAAGTCACTCGATGAGCTGATCCGTGGAATCAACAATGTGCCCGAAGCTGTTCGCACCGCGGTTCGCAACAATGGTGGCGGGCATTGGAATCACTCGATGTTCTGGAAGTGGATGGCGCCAAATGCGGGCGGCGAGCCCAAAGGTGAGATTGCACGCGCGATCAACGATTCGTTCGGCGGATTTGACAAATTCAAGGAACAGTGGTCGGCCGCTGGCGCAGGACGTTTCGGATCGGGCTGGGTCTGGCTGCTGAATGATGGCGGAAAGCTTTCGATCACGAGCACGCCGAATCAGGACAATCCTCTCATGGACGGAAAGTCGGCTCCTCTACTCGGACTGGATGTGTGGGAGCACGCATACTATCTGCGCTATCAGAACAAGAGACCCGATTACATCTCGGCATGGTGGAACGTAGTGAATTGGGAAGAAGTGGAGTCGGCGTTCTCCCGGTAGCTCATTAACTACAACGGCGCGGCGCTCACGCGCGCTCGTAGCTTGTAGCAGCTTTAGCGCTTAGCCCTTAGCGTGCTAAAACAGAACTGCGC
>DASUXX010000364.1:0-3761 GCA_036377755.1 Gemmatimonadaceae bacterium | reverse complement strand
GTCCAGGCGCGCGCGCTCAACCCGCTGCTCGAGGCGGGTCATGATGCGATGACGCGATTGCGGTCGGCGCTGAGCACACTCCTCCGCAATGACACCCCGGAGGGCGACCGCGCAAAGGCGCACGCCGCGAACCTCCTCGTCCCGGTGGGGCAGGCGACCCTCCTCCTGCCGGTGCATGTCGGCGACTACTCCGACTTCTACGCGTCCATCCATCACGCGACGAACGTCGGCAGCATGTTCCGCCCTGATAATCCGCTGCTCCCGAATTACAAATACGTTCCTATCGGTTATCACGGGCGAGCATCATCGATCGTCGTGAGCGGAACGCCGCTCCGCCGCCCAAACGGCCAGACAAAAGCAGCTGATGCAGACGGGCCGTCCTTTGGACCATCGAAGATGCTCGACTACGAGTCGGAGCTCGGATTTTTTGTGGGTGCAGGCAATCGGCTTGGCGAGACGATCTCAATCGATGATGCAGAGTCGCGCATCTTTGGATTCTGTCTCGTCAACGACTGGTCCGCGCGGGATATCCAGTCGTGGGAGTACCAGCCGCTTGGTCCGTTCCTCGCCAAAAATTTTGCGACGACGATCTCACCGTGGGTGGTCACGGCGTCGGCACTCGAGCCTTACCGGATCCCGGCGGCGAAACGGGCGCAGGGTGATCCTGACCCGCTACCATATCTGCAATCCGATCGCGACAGGGAAAGCGGAGGAATTGCAATAACAATGGAGGTTTACTTACAGAGCGAAGCCATGAAGCAGCGGAACGATGCGCCGGTTCTGCTGAGTCGCGCGCCGTTTTCGGAGATGTATTGGACGGTTGCGCAGATGCTGACGCATCATGCGAGCAACGGATGCAACCTTCATCCGGGAGATCTCATCGCAAGCGGGACTATTTCGGGTCCGGGTGAAAATCAGCGTGGATGCCTGCTCGAGCTGACGTGGCGCGGATCACGGCCGCTCAGGCTGCCAACGGGAGAAGAGCGACGTTTTCTGGAAAATGGTGATGAAGTAATCATGCGCGGTTACTGCGAGGCGCCGGGGCGCCCGCGGATCGGCTTTGGAGATTGCAGGGGAACGATTCTTCCTGCTGTCGAGGCTGGCCGCTAAACACAATTCAAAAGGGAAGGAATGAAGCAGAACGGAGCCAATAGCGGAGCTCTCGATCATCCGCTGTTCGAAGTGCGACGCTCATCCATTCAGGGAAGAGGAGCATTCGCCCGGAAGCGCATCAGGGCAGGCCAGAGGATCGTCGAGTACACCGGTGAGAAAATCGATAACGACGAGGCAGACCGGCGTTACGACGAAGACAGGATGCAGAGGCATCACACGTTCCTCTTCACGCTCGACGATGACTGGTGCATCGACGGCAACCAGCGGAGCAACATCGCTCGGCTCATCAATCATTCCTGCGATCCGAACTGCGAAGCCATCATCGAGGATGATCGCATCTGGATTTACGCGCTGAGAAATATTCAGCCGGGTGTAGAGCTCGTGTACGACTACAAGTACGAGCGGGTTGGCGACGATATCAAAAAACTCGAGAAGTTCTACGTGTGTCACTGCGGATCACCCAAATGCCGCGGCAGCATCATGGTGCCGCCGAAGAAGCGGCGGAAAAAAAAGCGGCGGTGAGTGGACCGGGTTGACTTAATGGTGTAGTACCTGTGTTACTTCATTATTCCCTCATATCACGGAGTTATAGGCATGCGACGTTCCTCACAGGCGCTCGCCGGACTCGTGTTCGCATTCGGCGCAGCGCTCCCACTTGGCGCACAATCGGGTTACAGGCAGTCGACCCCGCTGGATCCCGCGAACATCGACCGCACTGCTAACGCCTGCGTTGACTTCTATCAGTTCGCAAATGGCGGCTGGTTGAAGAGCAACCCGCTGCCCGCTGCGTATTCACGCTGGGGCAGCTTCGAAGAGCTTGGTGAAACCAACCGCGCGAATCTCATGAAGATTCTGGACGCAGCGTCAAAGGCACCCGCCAGCGCGTCCCGCAACACGAAAATGATCGGCACGTTCTACGCGAGTTGCATGGATTCCGCAGCCGCCGAGCAGGCTGGAATCAGCCCGATCAAGGAGGTTCTCGACGACATCGATGACATCGACGACAAAAAGGACATCGTCGAGACTGTTGCCGAGCTTCAGAATAAGGGCATTCCTGTTGTGTTCGGTTTCGGCTCGACGCAGGATGTGAAGAACAGCTCGTCTGTAATCGCAGGCGTCAATCAGGGCGGCATTGGCCTTCCTGATCGCGACTACTATTTCAAGAACGACCCTGCATCGCAGGAGATCCGCAAGAATTACGTCGCTCACATCCAGCGGATGCTCGAGCTGAGCGGAACAGCTCCGGCCCAGGCAGCAACGGATGCACAGCGTGTCATGGCGTTCGAGACGGCGCTCGCAAGCTCTGCACGCACGAGAGTCGAGCTGCGTGACCCGGAGAAGAACTACAACTACAGAACTGCCGCCCAGCTCAAGACGATGACTCCGAACTGGGACTGGGAAGAATTTTTCGAGCACGTCGGCAAGAAAGACGTTGCCGCAATCGACGTTCAGAATCCCGCGTTCATGACGACGGTCGACAGCCTCGTTTCGAAGGCGCCGCTCTCCGACTGGAAGGCATATCTTCGCTGGAAGACGGTAAGAAACGCTGCACCGTACCTCAGCTCCGCGTTCGTGAACGAGAACTTTGCGTTCAGCAAGACACTCTCGGGCGCAAAGGAGCTTCTGCCGCGTGACAAGCGCTGCACGAGCCTCACCGACGGCGCCCTTCGCGACGCGCTGGGTCAGGCGTACGTGGAACAGTACTTCCCGCCGAATGCGAAGCAGCGCGCGCTCGAAATGATCCACAACATGGAAGACGTCCTGCGCAAGCGGATCGGCGCGCTTTCATGGATGAGCGACGCGACCAAGAAGGCTGCAGCCGCGAAGCTCGCTGCCTTCACGGAAAAGATCGGATACCCTGACAAGTGGCGCGACTACTCGTCGCTCGACATCAAGAAGGGACCGACCGTTCGTAACATCTACGCGATCAGCGAGTTCGAGAACAAGCGTGACATCGAAAAGATCGGGAAGCCGGTCGATCGCACGGAGTGGGGGATGACTCCGGCGACTGTCAATGCGTATTACAACCCGGTGATGAATGAGATTGTATTCCCCGCCGGTATTCTTCAGCCGCCGTTCTTCTCGCCGAACGCCGATGACGCCGTCAACTACGGTGGAATGGGCAGCGTGATCGGACACGAAATGAGCCACGGTTTTGACGACCAGGGCGCACAGTTCGATCCGCAGGGTAACCTGAAGAACTGGTGGTCTGATGCAGATCTTGCCGCATTCAGGCAGCGCACAGGTCTCGTGACGTCGCAGTACGACGCATACACTGTCCTGGACAGCGTGCACGTTCAGGGCAAGCTCACCCTCGGCGAAAACATCGGAGACCTGGGCGGATTGAACATCGCCTATCAGGCGCTCGAGGAAGCACTCGCGAAGAAAGGCCGGCCCGGTCTGATCGACGGATTCACCCCCGAGCAGCGCTTTTTCCTTGCGTGGGCTCAGATATGGAGACAGAACATCACCGACCAGAACCAGCGCCAGAGAATTCTCACTGACCCGCACTCGCCGGGTCGGTGGCGCACCAACGGGCCGATTTCGAACATGCCCGAGTTTGCAAAGGCATTCAACTGCAAGCCGGGAGACCCGATGGTTCGCGGCGATGCAGTGCGCGCAGTTATTTGGTAAATAACTGAAATCGG
>DASUXX010000363.1:0-7215 GCA_036377755.1 Gemmatimonadaceae bacterium | reverse complement strand
CGCCCGTTTCACCTCGAGCAAGTCTCGTAATCCCGACTTCCGCATCGATTACGCGCACTTCGACGTCCGGCAGCGGCATGCCGACAGACCCGGATTTTTTTATTCCTGCAACGGGATTTGCAACAACTGCCATCTGCGCTTCTGTCAACGAATACCCTTCGACAATCACGCCGCCCGTAAGCTCTTCGAAACGCTTGCGCGTTTCAGTCATCAACGCTGCTGCGCCTGAGAAGCACAGCTTCACGCTGCTCCATTTCACCTGACCGTTCTTTGTCATCGAGTGACTAAGCAGAGCGTTGAGCAATGTTGGAACCGCACAGATGAATGCGGGCTTCACGGCGTTGATCTCCTCCAGAACTTCCTTCGGCTCTCGAGGATTTGGAGTGAGTGAGACCGGATTGTGATTGATCAGCGCCAGGCTCTGCACTCCCGTATTTGCGTAAGTGTGAAACAACGGCAGCGGCAGCATGATCGTGTCTGTCCATTCATGCATTGCGGAGTGAAGCCACGCGCGCAGCTGATGTCCCGCAGTCACCATTCCGCGATGCGATCCCGTCACACCTTTCGGCGTGCCGGTTGTTCCACCGCTCATGAGAATGACCGCAGGGTCGTCGGGATCTACCGATGCCGAACGATGTTCGCCGCTTCGACCCTGGTCGATCAGCGCCTTGAAGCGAATGTCGCCTGGCGCCAGCGCTATGCGCTCTCCCTCTTTTTTCTCGCGCATGAGCGTGTATCCAATGCGCAGCTTGAGCGGCAGATAATCCTTGATTCCTGTTGCAATGAGGCGCTCGATCTTTGTGCGGGCCTGAACTGCTCTTACTCGATCGTAAAACCTGTTGAGAACAACAGCCATCCGGGCGCCGGTCGCATTGAAAGCGTCCTCGAGCTCACGATCAGTGTACGTAGGATTCAGAGGACATGCGATCCCCTGAGCTTTCCAGATTCCAACCTCGGCAATGATGAACTGCGGAATGTTGGGAAGCGCGATTGCAATGCGATCGCCTTTTTCGATTCCGAGGTGGATCAGTCCTGCCGCAAAACGATCGCTCTCACGCTCGAGTCTGTCGTAGCTGATCGTGGCACCCTTGAAAAAAAGTGCAGGGCGATCAGGCCATTGCGCGGCATTCTGGCGCAGGTAGTCGAGCAGCGTGAGCCCGGGGTAAGGCGCCAGTGTGCGCGGAACGCCATCGTCATAGTTCCGGAGCCATGCGGCCTCGGCCCATGGTATATCAGTCACAGTGGGCATCTTCAACGGGAATGTACGGACAGGGAATTACCGTGCAATCCTCGTGAACTCCCGACAGAAACAAGAGCGCCCGCAACGTGATCGCTGCGGGCGCTCCAGTGTCAATCGAATTGATATCAGGTCCTGAATACATCGAGACACGCACCAGGGCCACCCTCGAGACCACGACGGAAATTCGCCGTGCGCTGCTCGCGCGTACCGTGACCCATCACCGATGCGACGCGAAGAATTCGCCGATCGAGTCGCTCATCTCCCGTGAGCTCAGGCGTTGGATCGCCCGCTGCAGCCATACCGAAGAACGCTTCCTCGATATCACCATCTTCGAGTGATCCGTTGCGCCCGGACTCTTCCGTGAATGCACCAGCAAGACAATCCGCTACGCTTTCCATCGCATAAGTCGAGCGGGAGCGGTAACCAAGCTGAAGCGATACGGCGTGACCCATCTCATGCGCGATGATACCGACTGCCGCCATGTCGCCGTCGGTGCCGAGCTCGCGCCCTGCTGCTTTGGCCTGTGCGGCAACGAACACTTCATCGAAGTAGATCGTGTTGTCGCCCGGGCAGTAACCAGCATTGTTGCGACGCATCATTCCGCATGCGGAGACGGCGCCACCCCTATACCTGACGAGACCGGGCACATCGAACCTGCGGCCCGTATCACGAAAATATGTGTCCCACATCTGGGCGAGCGCGCCGTGAGCCATGCGCACTTTTGCATTTGAAGCGGCTATATCGCTACTCGAGACTTCGACCGTTGTCTCACGCGCTGCTGCCGCAAAATTCGCTGCAGTGGACTCGACGGCCTGCGTGCCGCTGAACCCTCCAAGCGCAAAAAGACCAAGCGCGATTCCCGTTCTGATCTGATCGAATTTCATCATCTGCACCCTCCGCATCTTCATACCCGAACGGCGGTGCAGTGTTGCGAAAGACGGGCCGCTAATCCCCTGAAATCCGGGCTCCCAGACGCTTGGGAGCGGTCAGCAGATAAGCATCTTTCACGATGCTCGCGAGGATCTCCCAGTCGGGGCGCTTATCCAGATACATCCCGACCCATCCGCTGGGTCCCACGTAGGGCGGCGCAAAGAATCTTTCGCGGTCGGTCTGGATCAGCAGGTCCTGATTTACGTGTGTCGACTTGATCCACAGTGCCACGCGCCCGCCGTGATTGTTGCCGTCTTCGGCGTACATCGCGAAGAGCTTGTTCTTTACGCGAAACGTAGGTGCGCCCCACGCTTCGACTTCGTGCGCTTCCGGGAGAGCGAGGCAGATCTTCCTGACTCTGTCGATAGTGCTAGGCATCGACCATCTCAGCGCCGGCCTCTATCAGAAGCTGGCGAAGAAGGCTCCGGTGACACCGCGACTCATTCTCGCAGTAGCACCCGACGGAGAAGTTGGCCTCCCTGGAAAGAGCAGAGAGCACGGTCAGCATCCGTTGAGGAACCGGACTTTTCATCTCGCGCAGATATTCGCGCACATAGCGCTTCCAGCGATCATCGGTCCATGGATCAGCCAACGCCCAGGAAACAAGCTGCGCACTTGGCGCCAATTCGGGCAGCCATACATCGTAAAAATCCCGGCGCGCAAAATCGACCTTTTTCACACCACGCGGCGGACGGCGTACAGTCCCGAACCTCACACCTTCGTTTTCTGCACGTGGCTTGCCGAGACGAACAACCCTGATTGCCAAATGCCACCCCGCTGTTGGTGGGTAACGGGTTTTCAATGTCGTGTGTCCCTGGTCATGCGTCGCGGGTCCTGTGTTACACACGACTCATGACCTCATGACCATAAACTCATGACATAAAGAACCAATTACCCATTACACCTTGAAGTCTAGAACCTCCAATATGGCGAGGTTAGCTTTTCGCCCCTATGAGCATGCGGGAAAAACTTGAGCTTCTCGAGCGCCGGCGCGCCGAATCGGAGCAGGGCGGCGGCGAAAAGCGCATCAAGGCCCAGCACGCAAAGGGCAAGCTGTCATCACGCGAGCGCCTCGATCTTCTCCTCGACGAAGGAAGCTTTACAGAACTCGACCGGTTCGTCGTGCACCGGTCGCACGACTTCGGCCTCGAGAATGAGCAGTATTATGGCGACGGCGTAATCACCGGATATGGCCGCATCGAAGGGCGGCTCGTATACGTGTTTTCGCAGGACTTCACCGTCTTCGGTGGATCGCTGTCCGAAGCATTCGCTGAGAAGATCTGCAAGATCATGGATCTCGCGATCAGGAACGGTGCGCCTGTAATCGGTCTCAACGATTCGGGCGGCGCACGCATCCAGGAAGGTGTGGTCTCGCTCGGCGGATACGCGGAGATCTTCCTTCGCAATACGCTGGCATCGGGAGTGGTGCCGCAGATTTCGGCGATTCTCGGTCCCTGCGCAGGCGGTGCGGTTTATTCGCCAGCCATAACGGACTTTACATATATGGTACGGGGCAGCTCGTACATGTTCGTGACGGGTCCAAACGTTGTTAAGACAGTCACGCATGAAGACGTCACGATGGAGAAGCTGGGCGGCGCGGCGACGCATTCGGAGATTTCGGGAGTCGCCCACTTCGCGTATGACTCGGAGCCGCAGTGCATTCAGGCGATCCGCGATCTCTTCAATTACATCCCGTCGAACAATATCGATGACCCGCCGCAGGGATCGTCGGCAGATCCCCGCGACCGTCGCGACGAATCGCTACTCGATGTAGTGCCCGACAATCCGAATAAGCCGTATGACATGCACGATGTCATCCGGCGCGTGATCGATGAAGGCACGTTCTACGAAGTTCAGCCGGACTATGCACAGAACATCATCTGCGGATTTGCCCATCTCGGTGGGACAAGCGTGGGTATCGTTGCGAATCAACCCGCCGTTCTTGCTGGTGTTCTCGACATCAATGCGTCGATCAAGGCAGCAAGGTTCATAAGGTTCTGCGATGCGTTCAACATCCCGGTAGTGACATTCGAGGATGTGCCCGGATTTCTTCCAGGTGTTGGACAGGAGCACGGTGGCATCATCAAGCACGGTGCGAAGCTGCTCTTTGCATACTGCGAGGCCACGGTACCAAAGCTCACGGTGATTACACGCAAGGCTTACGGCGGAGCGTATGACGTCATGAGCTCCAAGCACATTCGCGGCGACTTCAATGTTGCGTGGCCCACTGCCGAAATTGCCGTCATGGGGCCAAAGGGTGCGGTCGAGATCCTCTTCCGCAAGGAGATCGCGGAAAGCGGCGATCCTGCAAAGTCGACGGATGAAAAGATCGAAGAGTACCGTGCGAAGTTCGCGCATCCATACATTGCAGCAGGCCGCGGCTACCTCGACGACATCATCGATCCGCGCGACACGCGTCCGCGGCTCATCGACGCTCTCGAAACGCTCAAGGGAAAGCGCGACAGGAATCCGCTGAAAAAGCACGGAAACATTCCTCTCTGACGCAGATGTTCGAAAAAGTCCTCATCGCCAACCGGGGCGAGATCGCGCTCCGCATTATCCGCGCATGCAGGGAGCTTAATATCAGGAGCGTTGCAGTCTATAGCGACGCGGACGCGCACTCTCCACACGTGAGAGAAGCAGATGAGGCGGTCAACATCGGGCCCCCACCATCGAGCAAGAGCTACCTCCTCGGCGATGTGATCATCGATGTCGCAAAGCGATACGGCGCTGAAGCAATCCATCCCGGATACGGTTTTCTCTCGGAACGTGAATGGTTCGCGCGTGCAGTAAGGGAGGCGGGAATCGTATGGGTTGGGCCGCCTGCGGAAGCCATCTCCGCAATGGGCAGCAAGACCGCGGCGCGCCAGCTTGCCGTTGCCAACGGAGTGCCCGTAGTTCCGGGAACTACCGAGGCTCTCGCAGACGCCAACGCTGCGCGCGAGATCGCTGCGGAGTACGGGTATCCAGTGCTTCTCAAGGCCGCCGCAGGCGGTGGCGGGAAGGGGATGCGCGTGGTGCGCGAGGCATCGGAACTGGAATCATCGCTCGATGCTGCGCGCCGCGAAGCCAGGAATGCGTTCGGTGACGATGCGGTTTACGTCGAGAAGTACATCGAAGGGCCACGTCACGTAGAGATACAGATTCTCGCCGACTCTCATGGAAACTGCTTTTACCTCGGCGAGCGCGAATGCTCGGTGCAGCGTCGTCATCAGAAGATGGTGGAAGAGGCGCCGAGTGTGGCGGTTTCACCGGAGCTTCGGCGTCAGATGGGCGAGACCGCAGTGCGTGCGGCGAAGGCCGCAGGTTATGTGAACGCGGGAACGTGCGAGTTTCTTCTCGATAAGGACGGGAAGTTCTATTTCCTCGAAATGAATACCCGGTTGCAGGTCGAGCATCCGGTGACCGAGCTGGTGACCGGAATCGACCTCGTTGCCTGGCAGCTTCGTGTTGCAGCCGGTGAAAAGCTTCCGTTCCGCCAGGAGGCAATTGGTCCGAAAGGCTGGGCAATCGAGTGCCGCATCACGAGCGAGGACGCTGCGAACAACTTTCTCCCATCGACAGGCCGTGTCAGCTATCTGCATCTGCCCTCGGGACCGGGAGTTCGGTGGGATGGCGGAATCGAAGCGGGAAGCGAGATCGGCCTTCATTACGATCCCATGCTTGCGAAGCTCATCGTCTGGGCGTCGACGCGTAAGCTTGCGATCGAGAGGATGCATCGCGCGCTGCTCGAATTGACGATTGAGGGAGTAGAGACATCGCGTGATTTCCACCTGCGCCTGATGGAAGACGAGGATTTCAGGGCGGGGCGGATCGAGATTCAATGGCTCGAGCGCCGCCTGCCTCAGCTCACTTCAGTGAAGCCGCCGGACGACGCCCAGCGTGCGGCAGCGATAGCAGCCGCTCTACTTGCCGATCGCGACAGGCAACGCGGAGCATCGCGCTCCGTAGCGAGGCCGGAGAATTCTGGCTCGGCTCGGGCGGGATCGGCGTGGCAGAAAGCCGCGCGCAGCGAGGGGCTGCGCTGATGGCGCAGGTGATCTCTCTCGAGATCGACTCGATCGCCGCGGGAGGGGATGGCGTTGGAAGGAGCAACGGGCTAGTCGTTTTCGTTCCGCGAACAGCACCGGGGGAGCTCGTCACTGCGCGGATAAGCGGCAAGGGATCGTTTGCGAGAGGGTCGCTGCGGAGCGTTGCCCGCCCCTCCGAGGATCGCATCGAGCCGCCCTGCCCGCATTACACACGCGACAATTGTGGAGGCTGCCAGATCCAGCATCTCGCGTACTCCGCGCAGCTCAGGTCCAAGCGTCGCATCATTCGCGATGCGATCGAGAGGATTGGGAAGAGAAGCGCCGATGTGGCTGAAGTAAATGCTTCGGAGTCCGAGTGGAGGTATCGCACCAGGCTGACCCTGGCGATGCGACGGCTCGCCAGCGGGCAGTGGATTGCCGGTCTTCATGCGTACGACAATCCGGCCCGCGTCTTTGCTCTGAACGACTGCCCGATTACGGATCGTCGCGTGGTTGCAACGTGGCGCGAGATCATGGATCACGCCGGGTTTTTTCCTCAGGTTCCCGCGCTTCGGGGAAGTGTGAGGATAACTGCTGATGGGCCTGCATTTGTGATGATCGGCGGCATGCGCTGGCCGAATGCGGCGGCCTTTTTCGATACAGTGAAATCTCTCTCGGTGATGTGGTGGGAGAACGATGAAGGCGCTCGCAGGATCATCGGTGATCGCCGTCCGCAGCGTTCGCTGCAGCCCCCTGCAGCATCATTCTCGCAGGTTAATGCAGAAGTTGCGGCGAATCTCCGAAACCACGTCATATCAACGGTTTCCGGCTATTCACCTCAGAAAATAGTTGATGCGTATTCAGGCGCCGGAGACACCGCGATTGCATTCGCAAAGTCGGGCGCCGCAGTGACGGCGATCGAGCTCGACAGCGACTCTGCGAGGTGGTGCGGACTGCACCTGCCCGAGGGGTCTGTGTCACTGCGAGCGCGTGTCGAGGAAGTACTTCCGAAAGCTCTGCCGGCGGACGCGATCG
>DASUXX010000362.1:0-11965 GCA_036377755.1 Gemmatimonadaceae bacterium | reverse complement strand
TAAGCGCTAAAGCTGCTACAGGCTACAAGCGCGCGTGAGCGCCGCGCCGTTAAAGGTGCCTCGCGCCGCTTCGTGTGTCGAAGTATCGTTCGGTGATGCCGAAAGCCTACCTCACCCGCACAGTTCATTTTGCAGCAGCCCACCGTTATCGCCGTCCCGAGTGGAGCGATGAAAAGAACGAACAGGTCTTCGGGCTTTGTGCGCGGGAGAGCTATCACGGCCACAGCTACGACTGCGAAGTAACGTTCGCAGGCGACACCGATCCCGTAACCGGATTCATCGCAGATCTGGGTGAGATCGATGCGATACTCAATGACGAAGTGAAGCATCGATTCGACCATCGCAACATTAACGTCGATGTCCCCGAGTTTGCTGACGGCAAGCTTGTTCCAAGTGGTGAAAATCTTTCGAAGTTCATATACGACCGGGTCGCATCCCGCCTTCCTGCCGGCGTCGCAATTGAATCAGTTCGTATCGCAGAAGATCGGACGCTGAGCGCAACGTACCGGGGCGAATCATGAAGCGATTGCTCGCGATGGTGCTCACATGCACCGCCTGTGCGACAGCGGGCGCACCTCCTTCGCCTGTCACGAGTCCGCTTCAGGCGCTTCAACATTCTATCGATTCACTCGTAGAAGATCCGAAATTCTCGAACGGTCACATAGGATTGCTCGTTGTAAATCCCGAGACAGGCGACACGCTTTATTCGAAAAACGCTCGCAAGCTGTTCATGCCTGCGTCGAATCAGAAGATTCTCACTTCCGCTGTGAGTCTCACTCAGCTTGGTCCGGATTATCGCTATCAAACTGTGATCGCGAAGCGCGGCGAGGTAAAAGACAGCGTGCTTAACGGCGACCTGATCGTCATTGGCCGCGGCGATCCGACAATGAGCGATCGCGTCTATGGAAGCGCAGCAAAGGAGATGGCAGCGATAGCGGATTCGATCAGGGCGCATGGCATCAAAAGAGTCACTGGCGCGCTGCGACAAGGGGGCAATGCCTTTCCCGACAGTATTTACGGTTACGGATGGGAGTGGGATGACATCACTGGAGAGAGTGGCGCACCCATCGACGAGCTGTTTTACAACGAAGGGATGGTGCAGCGCGCGGCGAAGATCGACGGCCGCGATACAGTCGTCTCCGTTGCGACACGGACTCCAGGATATGTGTACCTGAGCTCGCTCTACGGCGCATTGTCGCAGCGCGGAATCACCGTTGACGGATTGGTCAATCTCACGACTGACAGTCTTACAGCGCCGTACGACACTGTATACGTGATCGGGTCTCCGCCACTGCGTGAAATTCTCAAGTATTTCATGAAGCCGTCGCAGAATCAGATCGGCGAAGCGCTTCTCAAGACGCTCGGACTCGAGAAAACCGGAATCGGAACGGCGGATGCAGGCGCCGAAATAGTTTCGTCGCAGCTGCGCGCATGGGGGATCGATTCGACTGAGTATGTCGTATACGATGGCAGCGGGCTGTCACGACACGATCTCGTCACTCCTCATGCGATCGTCTCGATCCTTTCAGCGATGCAGAAAGACACGGCGTTCACCGCGTACTACGACGCATTTCCAATTGCCGGTGTGGATGGAACGATCCGGTCCCGCATGAAAGGAACGGCGGCAGAAAACAATCTGCGTGGGAAAACGGGATCGATCGAATTCGTGCGATCTCTATCGGGATACGTCGATACTGCTGACAGGCAGCGGCTGATCTTCAGCTTCCTCTCGAATCATTTCACTACCCCCCCGTCGGACATCACTCGCGTGATGGACGCAGTAGGCGCGCTCCTCGCCGGGTATCGCAGCACTCCTCCACAATGATCAGCGTCGCTGAAGCCAGCGCGAGAATTCTCGCCGGGCTTCGCGCGCTTTCAGGAGAGTCAGTCGCGACGGCCGATGCAGCTGGCCACGTGCTCGCCGAACCTGTCGTCGCGACGCTCGATTCCCCTCCGTGGAATAACTCGTCGATGGACGGTTATGCCGTCAGAGCGAGCGACATTGGAATTACGCCTGTACAGCTCGAGGTAATTGGTGAGGTTCCTGCCGGCTCGTTTCCAGCACGAGCTATTGCAGATGGCGAAACAATGCGAGTGATGACCGGAGCGCCGGTTCCCGATGGTGCAGATACAGTCATCCGGCGTGAGGACACTGACGACGGTCGTGACGTCGTAACTATTCGCGATGCGCGCGACGTTCTGCGCAACGTCAGAAAACGGGGTGAAGACTTTCACGCTGGCGAACCGATATTCCCCGCAGGTACATCCCTTGGTATCGCTCACCTCGGCGTACTCGCAGCCGCGGGAATCAAGACTGTGCGCGTTCACCGGCACCCGCGGGTCGCAATCATCAGCTCAGGAGACGAGCTCGTCGAGCTGAATGAGTTTCATCCCGGTCTTGCAGGAAAGAAGATCGTCTCTGCCAACGGCATCACCCTTTCTGCTCTCGTTCGCGACGCAGGCGCTGACGCAATCGATCTTGGAATCGCGGCGGACGACCGAGAATCCGTAAGAGAGAAGTTTGCTCGCGCTAAAGACGCCGATCTCATTGTCACGTCAGCGGGGATATCTGTCGGCGATCACGACTACATCCGCGAAGTGTTCGAAAGCGAAGGCGGGAGCATCGATTTCTGGAAAGTGCGAATGCGCCCGGGCGCACCTCTCGCATCCGGCAGGATCCATGGAACCCCATGGATCGGCCTCTCGGGCAACCCTGTGTCCGCAATTGTCACCTTCGAGCTCTTCGTCCGGCCCGCGATTCGCAGAATGCTCGGCATGCAGAAACTGTTTCCGGAAACAATTACAGTACGCGTCGCGCATGAAATAACTCTCGCGGCACCGCTGATGCACTTCCTGCGCGCTGAAGTTACGCGTACCGCTGACGGTGAATACATGGCAAAGCTTGCGGGGTCTCAAAGCTCGGGCGTTCTCACAGCGATGGCGCGATCGAACGCGCTTCTCGTTGTTCCAGGCGACCGGCTCCGCATCGAAGCAGGAGAGATGCACCGGGCAATTCCTTTTGGTGAATCACTGAGTCTCTCGGAACAGCTGGTGCTCGAGTGACCCCGGTCATCAGCGACCTCGCCGATCTCGAGGGAGCAGATCTCATCGAGGCGCTCGAGCGAAGGTTCGAGACTGTAGTCACCGACGTTGACGCCGGAAGAACATTCTCACTGTTGAGACCGAGAAATTCGGATGATCTCATTCGCGAGGAGGATTTCGTCAAAGATGAGCGGCTTCCGTACTGGGCCGATATCTGGCCGTCATCGACTGTTCTGGCTGCGCATCTCGTTTCACTTGCCGACAGGCCGGGCAGGGATGTTACAGGTAGAGGCCTCGAGCTTGGCTGCGGGCTTGGCCTCGTAACAACGGCAGCGATGATGGCGGGATACGACATGCTCGCGAGTGATTACTACACCGACGCGCTTGCATTCACACGCGCAAACGCGTGGCGAGCGACGGGAGATTCACCGCAGGCCGAGATGATGGACTGGCGGCACTTCCCTTCTGATACGGGGAAGTTCGAGTTGATTCTGGCGTCCGATGTGCTTTACGAAAAAGAGTACGCTCGCTTGCTTCCAGGAATCTTCAAGCGGTCGCTCGCGAATGGCGGAATGGTGATCCTCGCAGATCCGGGACGCATAGGCGTTCCTGAATTCATGGAATCGTGCGCTGAAGAGGGTCTCGTCATTCGCTCGAAGGTGACGCACCCCTTTGCATCGGGTGAGGTTCGTCAGAAGATCGACCTGTACGAAATCGCCGACAGGTCGAGCTGATTACATCAGCCGATACTTGGGACCCGATTCTCCCTCGCGCGGAGTCCATCGCGGACCTATCACATCGGTCGCCTTGCAATCGATGCAGTTAGCCTGATTCACAACGAGCTTTCCATCATTGAGCTCGTAAACTCCAGCGGGACACATATGCACGTACATCTCCGCAACTTCGGGGGGAATGTCAGAACCTACGACGAGGTGCGAAGGAATCGTATCGCGCGTTGCATTTCCTGACTTGAAGTTCGCGTCGAGCTTGCTGAAGGTGAGCTTTCCATCAGGCACGAACGGCTCCTCAGGCGCGACATTTTTCGGCGCATCAGCATCAGGCTCCGAATGTATCTGCCCACCCGGAAATGCTCCCTTCGTCAGCGTCATGAGAGTTGCCTTGATGCCGCCCATGTAGAGACCGCTGCCCTGGAAGGCGAGACGCATGTTGCGACGCTCCTTCAGATCACTCGCGATGTAGCTCGAGTTTACGAGCGCATCGTAGCGCGCCATGGTGTTGTCGCACACATCGTCTTTCTTGAGCGCGTCGAAGATGGTGCGCGCAGCATAGATCCCGGATTGCATCGCGTAATGCACGCCCTTCAACGATGCCACTTCGACGAATCCCGCTGCGTCACCAGCGATCAGAAGGCCGTCGCCATACCGTTTTTTTGGAAGTGCGTAGTAGCCGCCTTCAGGGATTGTCTTTGCGCCCCACTCGACCATCTCGCCACCCTCGAGATAATCACGGAATGGTGACGCGGTCTTCAGCTTCTGAAGAAGCTGGTGCACGTCGAGTGTAGTCTGCCTGTAATCCATCCCGACAACGATCCCGACAGCAACGAGATTCGGCGTGAGCGGGTACATGAAGCTTCCGCCGAACGCATCGTTGGGAAGCGGCCATCCAAGGGTGTGAATGATCGCGTCGAGCGGCTTTTTCGTCTCCCAGATTTCCTTCACCCCAAGCGCGTAGATCTGCGGATTGTCTCCCTTGATTCCCGCCTGATCGAGCCACGCCTGCGCGAGTGATCCGCGCGTTCCCTCGGAGAGAACCGTAATTCTTGCCGAGATATCAGTTGGTGGTGTATAGCTCGAACCCTGCGAACCATCGCGCATCAATCCGGTCGGTGTCGTTCTCACACCAATCACTTTCTCGCCGTCCATCACGAGTGAAGAGACGGGGAAGCCCGTGAAGATATTGATGCCTGCAGCTTCGGCCTTCTCACCGAGCCATCGCACGATCTCCGACAACGATGCGATGTAATTGCCGTGGTTCTGCATCGTGGGCGGAGTTGGAATACGCTGTGCGCGTCCTCCACCCATCATGAAATACACGCGCTCGTTTGTCACCGGCGCGCGAAATGGAAGATCAGAAATCGCGAGATCACGAAACAGCTCCTGAAATGCACGTGGATTCACAACGGCGCCCGACAACGAATGCTCGCCGAGCCCCGATGATTTCTCGAGAACTGCGATTTGCGTTTCGCCCAGTGTGCCGCCCGCTTCGGTGTCTTCCTTGATCAGCCGCGCGAGCTCGATTGCGCCCGCAAGGCCAGCTGGACCCCCGCCAACGAATACGACATCCATTGGAACCGCTTCTGCATCGAGCGGCTCACGTACAATGAGACTCGATGGAAGCGGTGGCTGATATTCCGCTGGAATGACCGTGAGGCGGCGGCCGTTGCTCATCCTTAGTGTCCCTTTCTCGCTTCGCGGACTGCTTCAGTGAGTGCAGGCACGACTTCGAATACATCGCCGACAATTCCATAGTCAGCGACTTTGAAAATCGGTGCGTCCTTGTCCTTGTTGATTGCGACGATCGTCTTCGATGTGCGCATTCCCGCGAGATGCTGAACCGCACCTGAAATTCCGACAGCGACGTAGAGCTGCGGGCTCACGAGTCGTCCAGTTTGTCCGATCTGATCAGCGTGGGGACGCCATCCATCATCTGTAACTGCGCGAGTGGCGCCTACCGCTGCATTGCCGAAAGCATCAGCAAGATCTTCGACGAGCTTGAAGTTCTCGGCAGCTTTGAGACCGCGACCCCCTGCGACAATGACTGGAGCTTCAGCGAGATCGAGCTTTCCTTTCTCACCCGTAACGAGGTCCTTCACAACCACGCGCGATGATGCGGCGTCCGCAGGAGCCGAAACATTCTCTACGCGACCTGCTTTGGCATTCTCGACAGGCGAATACGTATTTGGCCGCAGCGATACGATTGCAGGACTTCCCTGTATTGAAATCGTTGCGACAAGCTTGCCGATGTTCATTGGGTGCTTCACAGTGAGATTGTCGCCGTTCAGCGCAACATCGATGACGTCAGTCACGATTCCCGCACCAAGCTTTCCTGCGACGCGTGGCGCGAGATCGCGGCCTTGTGCCGACGTTGCAAAGACTGCTACGCGATATCCGCCACCTTTTAGACGGTCCGCCGCAATCGCAGATGTTGCTTCAGGGTTGTAATTGGCGAACGCGTCGTTCTCGGCAACGAGCACGACATCGGCGCCATGCTTTGCGAGCTGCTCAGCCTTCGATGCGATACCCGACGCGCCGACCACGAGAGCGTGCACTTCCCCACCTGTCGCATCTGCAAGCTTGCGCGCCGCAGTGACTGCCTCGAGCGCTACTTTTCTGAGCTCTCCGTTTCGCGATTCCGCGAATGCAAGAATGTTCGTCATTAGAGAACTTTTGCCTCGGTATGGAGAAGCTTGATGAGCTCGGGCACGGCTGCTGCTCCTTCGCCGACGATCCGTCCTGCAGCACGCTCCGGTGGAAGCTCGATTTTTTCAATTTTCACTTTGGATTCGCCAAGCTGAGCCGGCTTTGATTCAAGGGGTTTCTTCTTTGCCGCCATGATTCCCTTGAGCGAGGGATAACGCGCGGTATTGAGCCCTTCGTCGACTGTCAGCACCGCGGGAAGCGGGAACTCGACTATCTCCTGAGCGCCTTCGATTTCCCGTTTTGCAGTTCCGCGGCCGTCTGCCATCTCGAGCCGCGAGATAGCGGTCACACACGGCACGTTCAGCAATTCGGCAACGATTGGTCCCGTTGCGCTGTTCGATGAATCAGGCGCAAGCTTGCCGAAGAGGATCAGGTCGTATCCCCCGTCCTTGAGCTCGGCCGCGAGCGCACTCGCGATTGCGAAGCTGTCGAACGGAATGCGGTCAGCCTGCAGATGAACTCCGCGATCCGCGCCCATGCTGAGCGCTTTGCGAATGGTCTCCTGAACCGAATTGGGTCCGAGCGATATGACGACGACTTCGCCCTGCCCGGCTTTTTCCTTGAGCTGCAGCGCGGCTTCGACTGCCCACGCATCGAAATCGTTGAGGTCGAATTTGACGCCCGTTTCGTCTACCGAAGTCCCATCTGCGGCGACTTTGAAGCGGACATCCATGTCTGGAACGCGTTTTACGCACACGGCGATCTTCACCGAGTGTTCTCCCATGTGAATGATTTCACTAAAAATACAGGAACCGGGCCACGGGGTGGAGCGGGCTGCACCAGCGCATGAATGCTGCCTTTCACCGCGAGTTCGACGTTATTGGCCGCGCCGCGCCACGAGCCATTTGTAGCGGGCACAACGGCTGCAACCCACCGGCGGCATGCGCCGGTTCACCCTCCTGATTCCTGCACTGATACTCATCGCGACAGCTGCGGCTAAACGCCCCCCGGCGCCTGACTCAGATCAGGTTGCGCGTGCCGCGTTAGTGGATTCGACAACTCGGGTTCAGATGCAGAACGTGGATTATTACGTCGATCCGAAGATCCGGCTCAGGATTCGATCGTTATCCGGCACAATGCGCGCCCGAACGGGCGGGCCAATCCTCTTCGACGACAAAAGCGCGTTCGTGATCGACGTTGCATCGGGCGAAGTTGGACTGACAGGCGCGGACATGAGCGTTCTGCTCAACAAGTATGTATTCGGCTTCAAGGGCTCGCCCCTCTCGAATCTCAAAGTCTCGATTAGCGGCAACGAGATCGTGCAGAAAGGCACTCTGCATAAAGTTGCCTCGCTGCCCTTTGAGATCAAAGCTGTGCTCTCGACCACCCCAGATGGTCGCATCCGCATTCATCCGCTGCGGACGGAGATACTCGGCCTTCATGTCGATAAGCTGATGAAAGGCCTGGGCCTTTCACTCGAGAAGATCATCAACTTGAGCAAAGCAAACGGCGCGACCGTCGACGGCAACGACATCTTCCTCAATCCAACCGCCATCCTTCCCCCACCGGAAATAGAGGGGAAAGTGACAGGGGTGCGAATCGACGGGGATCAAATCGTAATGTCGTTCGGTGGCAACCCGGCAAGAGCACTCACCGTTCCCGATCCATCATCCCATAACTACATGTACTATCGCGGCGGTACACTGCGATTCGGCAAGCTCATGATGCTCGACGCGGACATGTTCATCACCGATCTCGATCCTGCCGATGCATTCCACTTCGATCTTACGCGTTATCGACCACAACTCGTTGCAGGCTATTCGAAAACGCTGAAATCGGGCGGGCTCGAGGTCTGGATGAAGGACATCGATAAGCTGTAAAGGTAAGAGCGCTGGAGGTGTGATTTTCAAGTTCCTCTTGGCAAAACTGGCATAAGCGTCAGGCCTCTCTCACAAGAAGGAGGCTGGCTGCTTATGCCAGTTTTGCCAAGGAGAACTTGAAAATCACACCTCCAGCGCTCTCGGCAACGCAATCAGATTATTCGAACGCGTTAATCCCGGTAACTGCCTGACCAATGATCAGCGTGTGAATGTCGTGCGTGCCTTCGTACGTGTACACGCTCTCCAGATTCGCCATGTGCCGCATCGACGCATACTCCGCCAGAATACCATTGGCACCAAGTAACCGGCGAGCTTCGCGAGCAATGTTCGTCGCGATGTTCACGTTATTTCGCTTCGCGAGTGATACCTGCTGCGGTGTATACGTGCCTGCGTCCTTCAGTCTTCCGAGGTGAAGTGAAAGAAGCTGGCCCTTCACGATCTCGGTGATCATGTCGGCGATGCGCTCCTGCTGAAGCTGGAATCCTGCGATCGGCTTGCCGAACATCACACGATTGCCTGCGTATGAAACTGCCTCTTCATAGCACGCGATCGCAGCGCCGAGTGCGCCCCATGAGATTCCGTAACGTGCTTGAGTGAGGCACATCAGAGGACTCTTGAGCCCACCTGATTTTGGAAGCAGCGCATCGGGCGCGAGATGAACGTCAGCGAACGCGAGCTCACTCGTATCGGATGCACGCAGCGAGAGCTTTCCCTTCTGATCTTTCGCGGTGAATCCCTTCGCATCTGTCGGGACAATAAATCCACGGATGGAGCTGTCGTCTTTTGAATCGCCCGTCTTTGCCCAGACAATCGCGATGCTGGCTGTGGATCCGTTGGTGATCCACATCTTGGTCCCGTTGAGAATCCACGATCCGTCGGATTGCTCACGGGCACGCGTGATCATTCCTGACGGGTTCGATCCGTAATCAGGCTCGGTCAGTCCAAAACATCCGATGATCTCACCCGCGGCCATCTTTGGCAGATAGTGCTTCTTCTGCTCCTCGCTTCCGAATGCATAGATCGGATACATACAGAGGGAGCTCTGCACCGATGCAAACGAGCGCACTCCTGAATCACCACGCTCGAGCTCCTGGTTGATCAGGCCGTACGCGACATTGGACAACCCCGCGCAGCCGTATTCCTCGGGGAGGTTGGCGCCGAACACACCAAGCTCTGCCATCTGAGGAATGATTTCCTTCGGAAATTTTCCCTCGACATAAGCCTTCCCGATAACGGGAATGACGTTCTCGTCGACGAACTGCCTTATGCTGTCACGAATCGCACGCTCTTCTTCGGAGAGCGCGAAGTCGATATTGAAAATGTCTTTGTTTTGCATACCTCAAAAATAGCCAGCGTCAGGCAGGGCGGGCTACGCTCCTGGTTGCGCGGGGAGTAATACCGACAATGCGCGACTTGCGCCTGAAATCGGCGCCATGATCGACCCTGCGCCCCGTCTCATCCTGCCACTGATGCACCATCTCGTGAAGAAGCGTCGCGACCGCCTCGTCCCACCCGTGATTCCTGATGTGCCTGCGGCTGATTACGATCTCCGCCCGGTACCTCGCCTGGCCGCGCAGGGTGTAATGACCCAGCCGGCGCTTCATGCGACGCGAAACGCGAATTGGAATATCCGATAGCTCGCCCGCGAACCGGGCTGCATTCAGCTCACGGTGCGCGCGAGTCAGGTCGCGGACGTACTTGAGATCCGCCGGGTGAGTGACGTGCTCGACGACGGCTTTCTTATTTGGAGGATCGAGATCGAGCGAAAGCTGGTCCTCGAAAAATGACTTCAATTGTTTGAGCGAGCGCAGCAAGTTGTCGATCCCTTCCTCTTCAACGATCAAATCGGCGGTGTGGACCAGGCACAAATGTCTGGCTCTCATTCGACCAGATACGTGTAGTCACGTCGATGGTCGCCTCGCCAATGTTGATGACGTTCACAGATGAAGGTCTGCCACCCCTCGAGCGATTGGACACAGTTCCCGCAGTGGAGATCACAGTTCCTCGCCGCGTGTGCTCGATGTAGTGAACTGATTCCTGATGATCGTGCCCGCACAGCACGACATTCACACCCATCTGGGCAAAGCGGCCGAGTATCTGCCGGGTTTTCTTGAGGCCGTGACGCTGCGAGAGCTCGCCCTTCACGGGATTGTGGTGCATGACGATCACTCGAGCATCATCCGCCGGTGATGATGCGAACTCCTCCTCAGCGTGATCGAACTGCTCTTCACGAAGGTCGCCGATGATCGAGATGTCGCGCACGTTCCAGGTGAGCGTGCGCCACGTGACACCGTGCGAGGTGTTCAATCCAACAAGTGTAGCCCCCGGCACTCTCAATACAGGCTCGAGATTGGTCGAGATGAACGTCTTGTAGTTGTGATAGATGTTGTCGCGATCACCAAATCCCAGCGGCGCTTTCCACCACATCACGTCATGATTGCCCGGAACACAGATCGTCTTGCTCACCCTCGATGCATCACGGATGAACGCACGAGCGCGCTGGAACTCACCCGCACGTGAACGCTGTGATACATCTCCCGATATCGCGACGACGTCGAATCTTTCGCGCTGAATTGCATCTTCGATCGCATCGATCTGCGCCGGTACCGCGGGCCGTCCAAAATGCAGGTCTGATACGTGAAAGATTGTCGTCACAGGCGCTATTGAGGAATCACCATGTCTGCAAATTTCGTCGCGATATCGCGCGCGAGCTGCCGGAATCCATATGGACTGAACGTGTCGGTAATGACCTGTTGATCCCGCGTTTGAGTCGCAGCAATGTCTTCCGCCCACGCGACGCGCGCAGTGCGGGAGTCGATCAGAAGGATGCGGAGCGATGCCGCCCTTTCATTGTTACGCGTATCGACGCGAAGCTCGAGTGGAAGAACAACGAAGCGTGCACTAGTGAGCGCGACGAGTCCGCGAATCTCACCAGCGAGCGGTTCGGGCAAAGGTGTGTCCCCCGCGCGCACCCTGCGGATCTGCTGAACAGAAAGCTGGCGCGGATTCCCAGTCAGGTTTCCATTCCGCGCGGCGATTTCCGTTATGTCTCCTCCGAATGTCCAGTTGCTGCGAACGCCGCGGCGCCTGAACGTATCGCCAAGCTCTTCATCGAGAATCGGGAGGAGCGCCGGTCCGCCTGGAAGGATGTCCCATCCTCCACCAGGATTTGAAACAGCGAGATACTGCGCGGGAAGGATGAGAAGCTGCCGGCCCGCCATCCCTGCAAGTGGATTCGACGGGGGTGCCTGAGAATCGTCCGGCTTGGATCCGGACGATGCACAACCATATAGTAGCAGCGCGCCCAGAGCGGCTGCCCACGACTTTCTAAACGCCGGTTTCACATGGGGCTGGTCAGATTGCGGGAAACATAACCGAAACGCAATTTCACCGTCCACCTCAACAACGAGCCGATGCGCCGGATTCTTCACTCTTTCCTGCTCGTCGTAATAGCATTGCTTGGTGCTGCCAGCTTCGCCTGGCTTGCCCTTCGCCGCGGCGAAACGGTAAATGCTGCCTGGCTTCTCACCGCTGCGATCTGCACCTACATCGTCGCATATCGCGTATACAGCAAGCTCATCGCGGTGAAAGTCTTCGAGCTCGATGAAGACCGCGCGACACCTGCGGTTCGTCTCAACGATGGACGTGACTACACGCCGACCA
>DASUXX010000361.1:0-3330 GCA_036377755.1 Gemmatimonadaceae bacterium | reverse complement strand
CTTAGCAGCTCGACCATTCGTTGCGGAGTCAGCTGGTAACCAGTGTTGAGACTCGCTCCGGCAAGCGCGGCAAAACCGCCGAGGGCGGTAGTGCTCTTGTTGTTCATCACCGGCGTCAGGGAGAGCTCCGCCTTGTATTTGCGTGGCATCAGCGCGCTAATACCGCCGGCAGCGAGTGCGAGAATGATGGACCCGACAATGATCATCCGGCGCTTCTCAACAAGTGGAGTGAGAAGCGACAGCGCATCGATGCCGTCTGTCATGTAGCCGTTATTGTATGGTCCGGACAATTCTTCCACCCGTAATGACCCGAGGTCTGCTTCGACGCCAGAGCCTGATGAAAAACACGAGGAATCCAACAGCTATCACGGTAGCAGTCAAGCTGTTGTATATCCAGAACCACGTTATCGGTGTCCACAGCATCGTCATGTATGCCGCGATAAGAGCGGGCAATGCGCCCCACCTTCCAAACGAAACGGCCCTGTATGCCCAGCCACCGATGACTCCAAGCGCACCGAGAATTGCAAGTGATGCGGGCATTCCAAAGTCCTCGATGAGAGGCCTGAAGCCGGTGTAGATGTTACTTGTTTCACCCGCAATCAGCTCGACGACATTTTCGAACACACCGGGAACTCGCTGCTTGATGCCCATCAACTCCAGTGGACCGGCAAATGTGTAAGCGCCGAGCGTGGGACCGAAAGGTTGTGTCCAGTAATCGTTCAGCCAGCTGGAAAACACACCCATGTGTCCAAATGCTGCAGTGATCAACTTGAGCCGGACCAGGCCAATCAGCGACGCATCAGTTGATGCGAGACGTGCAAACCCCACCGCAACAAAAAACACAGTAACCAGTGCACCGAGCACCGCCGCGGTCAGCAGATGACCGCGCGTGACCACCTTGAGTTTTCCAAAACGCAGACGCATCGCGAAGTAACTGCAAAGCCAGAGAGTGCCGCCGAAGAGAACCGCCGCTTTGGTGGTCTGGAGCACCGTGACGGCAACCGCAGGTGCCATCGTCGCCATTGCGGCAAGCTTCCACCGAAGCTCCCTTCGTGCGACAAACACAATTCCTCCGAGAGCAGGCGCGAGGTACACAAACGGCAGCATCGCCTGAACAAGCCGGGGTGGGGGCGGCGCGCCTGTCTCCGCATAACGCGCGGCATAAGCCTGGTTCGAAACCACAACCAGCCGCTGGATATCGAGAAGGTCAGACGCTGACACTCCGGAGCTCATCGCAAACGCGATGTTCGAAAGCATGCCCAGACCGAGTGCGATCAGCATCGGCCAACTGACGAGTGAAGCCTCGAAGCGGGAGACGCCGGCGTCTGACATGACGCGTCGCGTCACAAGACCGCCATTCCCGGCGACCGCGCCCGCCGACACAGCAAGACACGCTGCAATCACCCACGCAACTGCCCCTGCGCTTACTGGTTCCTGCGGTGCCACGATCATGGGCATGATCGCTGCCAGCATC
Organism: Gemmatimonadaceae bacterium; assembly: GCA_036377755.1. GTDB lineage: Bacteria > Gemmatimonadota > Gemmatimonadetes > Gemmatimonadales > Gemmatimonadaceae > UBA4720. Next base: position 1,856 of record DASUXX010000361.1, on the reverse strand, counting down.
CACCATCCGCTGAAAAAAGCGGCGGGATGGAGCCAGGTACCTGCGCCCAGGCGCATGAATACCGCCAATCCGACGATCACGACTGAAAGCATGATCGGCGTTATCATCGTTCAGGCCCGCGCGAGGTGCGCACGGTTGGCGAGATACCAGTCGACGGTCTTGTCGATCCCGCTCGCGAATGTCTCAGCAGGCTTCCATCCGAGTTCGCGCTCGATCAGCGATGCGTCGATTGCGTACCTGAAATCATGGCCGAGACGGTCTGTCACGGAACTGAGGAGGTCGGAATACGTTCCGGAATTGCGAGGAATTTTTCGGTCGAGAATCTCGCAGATCATTCGCGCGATGTCGATGTTGCGGCGCTCGCTGCGACCACCAACGAGATACGTCTCCCCATTCTTTCCTTCCCGGACAACCGTGTCGATAGCGACGCAGTGATCCCGAACATACAGCCAGTCCCGAATGTTAAGACCCGCTCCGTATATCGGAATCGGCTTTTCACCCAGCGCACTGCGAATCACCGTCGGAATGAATTTCTCCGCATGTTGATACGGACCGTAGTTGTTCGAGCAATTGGTAAGCGTGACTGGCAATCCGTACGTGTGATGATACGCCCGCACCAGATGATCCGATCCTGCCTTGCTCGCCGAATACGGTGAGTTGGGAGAGTAGGGAGTTGTCTCGCTGAAAGGAGGATCACCCTCGGCGAGACTGCCGAATACTTCGTCAGTCGAGACGTGATGGAACCTCACATCCTTTCTCGCGCCGCCGCTGAGCCACGCAGTTCGCGCGGCTTCCAGCAGCGTGAACGTTCCAACGACATTCGTCGTGATGAACGCCGCCGGACCAGTGATCGACCGATCGACATGAGACTCGGCAGCAAAATGCACGATTGTATCGATTGCCTTGCGACCGATCAGCTCATTTACCAGCGATGCATCAGTGATATCGCCCTTGACGAACTCGTGTCGCGGATTCCGCATCACGGCCGCGAGATTGTCGAGCGATCCTGCATACGTAAGCGAATCGAGCGTGACGACATTTATAGAGTCGTCTGCATCGATTACATACTCGACATAGTTTGCGCCGATGAATCCGGCGCCCCCGGTTACAAGAACATTCTTCGGACGATGACTGTCCGTCACGGGATTTTCTCCATCGCTTCCTTTAGCGCACTCTGCCAGCTGCGACGGTCTACTCCAAAGGTCTCCATAAATGAAGAACAGTCGAGCACTGACCATCGCGGTCGTGTCGCAGCGGCTTTGAATTCTTCTGTAGTTACCGGCTCGATGTGTGGGCTCAGCCTGCGGAGGCGAAATATCTCACGAGCGAACTCATACCATGTGGTCTCGCCCGAATTCGTAAAATGATAAGTGCCGGCTACCGATTGATCATCAACGAGGCGCGTTGCCGCGGAAATCAGTGCCGCCGCGAGATCAGCCGACGAAGTCGGTGAGCCGGTTTGATCGTTGACGATCCTGAGATCACGCCCTTCACCTGCGGCGCGAAGCATCGTCAGCACGAAGTTTCTGCCTTCATGACTGTAAACCCAGGACGTGCGGACGATCAGGTGGCGCTGACATGCTTCGCGAACTCCGATCTCACCCGCGAGCTTCGATTCACCGTACACATTGAGCGGCGCGGGTGCGTCGTCCGGCTTGTATGGAACGCGCGATTTCCCATTGAAGACATAGTCAGTAGAGATGTGCACTACCGCAGCATCGGCGATGGCTGCAGCGCGCGCAATGTTTGTCGCGCCTGCGGAGTTCACGGACATCGCAGTCTCCGGATCACCTTCGGCCTGGTCCACCGCCGTATACGCAGCAGCATTGAACACCACCTGCGGCCTTTCGAGTGCG
>DASUXX010000360.1:0-16043 GCA_036377755.1 Gemmatimonadaceae bacterium | reverse complement strand
AGTGGAACGCCGAGCATTGGAATACTTGGCGCCGAGCTCACGCGGCTCAACGAAGATCTTCGTGACGCGCTGAAGGTTGGCGGAGAGGGCGGCGTATTCGTCGTGAACGTTGCGCTTGGATCACCGGCAGGGGAGGCGGGCCTCAAGGGCGGCGACGTGATCGTCACCGCTGCAAAGCAGGCACTCCAGAATCCGGGTCAGCTGATGCGGCTGATGCAGATGGCATCCGATAATTCGCTGCTGCTTCAGATCGTAAGGAATCAGAAGCAGCAGAACATCACCCTGCGCTGGTAGGCGGGTCGTGGGTTTTGGGTTCTTGATGTCATGAGGTCATGAGTCATGATGTCATGGGTCGTGTGTTACCAGAGACCCATGACATCACGACCCTCGACACAAAACCTTTCCAACCCACGACCCACAACCCTAGCTCAGCTTTCGCGCGTCTGGTACCAGCGACGCGTGAATTGAAAGCGATGCCATTGCGCCGTCTGCTGCAGCAGCGATCGCGAGCTGCGGCCCGCCGACGATATCTCCCGCGGCGAACACGTTCATCACTGATGTGTGATAGTGCTCGTCGATCTCGATGAAACCAAGATCATCGCGGTTGCATTTGAGCTGTGCGCCGAGGTCGTCGGCGGGATACTGACCGATGGCGAAGAAGAGGAGTTCACAATCGAGCTGCATTCCGCCATCCAGACTGAGACAGCGAATGGCTCCCTCATGTGAGTCGATACGATTGATCGGCTCCTCCAGCACAGGAATGTTCAGCGTCTTGAGCTTCTCGAGGTAACCCTCAGTCATGTTCGCCGGCTCGCCATTGGTGCAGATGACAATCTTGTCTGTCCACGTCGTGAGATTGAGAGCCATTCCCACTGCTTTTCTTCCAGACCCCACCACGACAGTCTTGCAGCCCCGCGTCTCATATCCATCGCAGTCGGGACAGACGTGCGCGGTTTCCCCGTAGCAGTCGCTCAGTCCCGGAATTTGCGGCCAGACATCCTTGATGCCGATTGCAAGAAGAAGCCGGCGCGACTCGATCTTTCGTCCGGCATTGAGCTCGAGAACGAATCTCTCGCCATTGGTGTTGCGAACCTTGCATACCTCGTCATCCACAAGCTCCGCACCGAATCGTTCTGCGTCGGTGCGACCTTTCGCTCTCAGCTCTGGTGATTTGATGCCCTGGGAGCCAAGGAATCCATTAATACCGCGCGTTTCCCAGTTTCGCGGATCACCAGAGTCGACGAGAACAACCGAATGCAGATAGCGCGCGAGCCATAATGAAGCGGTGAGTCCGGCAGGACCACCGCCAACGATTGCTACATCATAAACCTTGTCCCTGAGATTTCCCTTCGCAGTCATGCGCGGCGGGGGTGCAAGAAGAAGTCCGCTACCGGCTCATTCGCTGAGAAAAATTTCTACCGCGGAAAAGAATTCCTCCGGCGCTTCCCAGAAAGGCATGTGGCCGGAGTGGTGTATCACCGAGAGTTCCGATTCTGGAATCAAACCGTGAATCGACTCCGGAACACGCATGTCGAGCAGATCACCGTCGCCGTGAACTATCAATGTCGGTACGCGAATCGAGCTGATCCTGTCGGTCCAGTCATAACCTTCACGACGCAAACGCGCGGCAACAGATGCACCGGTCTGACTTGTGGCCCGCGGCGACGAGAAGATTGCACCGAACTCACGATCGAAAAACCACGCGGGATAGAGCGCTGATGCGTACGCTCCGTGGGTTCCGATATCGTCTTGGTAAAGATTTCGCGGATCGAGGCCGGCGAGAGCGTCGTGTTTTTCTCCCGTGAGCCGCGCGATTGCGGATGCATGGAGTGACTCGAGCCATTCGCTCGTCGGCCCAACCGCATCGACCAGAACCAGGCGATTCACTGCGTGCTGATCAGTTGAAGTTGAAAGCATTGCGATCCCACCGCCCCATGAATGCCCGAGCACGTTCCATTTTTCGATGCCGAGTACTTCTCGAATTGCGGGCGGGTCGCCGGCATCATGATCGATGCTCGCTTTACGCGGACCCGGTGGCTGCTGCGATTTGCCGCGGCCTCGCTGATCGTAGAAGATGAGCTGGCGATTCTCTGCAAGTGGCGCGAGAGCAGGCCACAGTACCTCATGCCCGAAGTGAAGTCCGCCATTTATGCAAAGGAGCGGTGTCGCGCCCGCGACAGGCGGGCTCGTGAAAACCGCGAAGTCGAGCCCGCGCGCTTTGACAATCTGCCGGGCGAGTTGCGGTGCTTTCTTCTGTCTTCTTCTAAAAGCGAGAAAGCGCTCGCGGGCGTATCCATGAGGATGAACAATGTCAGTCATGTCACGGTGAAATTACTCTGCCGCACAAGGTTGTCGCCGGACCGCTTGCCTCGTTAGACTCAATACGATGCAACGAATGATGCGGCTGCTCTCCCTCGTATTGATGCTGCACCTGAGCGCGTTCAGCGTGTTATCCGGCTGTTACATGTCTGTCCCGCCAGAATCGAGAGCGATGACGCATGAAACGATGTCTGAACATTCGGGCATGGCGCCGCACGTTGCAGGCAGTGAATGGTCCGACGGCGCCACTCATTGTGACACGGAGTGTCAACCAGCGGCCTGTGCTTTCAGCTCACATTGCACGAGTGTTACCGAGCTGACCGTGCGCTCAGCTGCGATGGCGTGGCTCAGCGTCACCGCGCACAGCCATCTCACCGTTGGAAGTCTGGTGTCGGTGGCCGGCACTCCCGACCCCCCACCTCCCCGCGCGTAATCCGGAGTTCGTCGCATACCGGCGGGGACTTCCTCCGCCGCACACAAAACGGATTACGCAAAATGCAAAAAAGTATTCTTGTAGCAGCACTGATAGTGCTGCCAACGTCGGCGTTTGCTCAGCATGAGCATCATGACATCGCCAGGCCTGACACCGCGCGGGCAGCGTCGTCTCATGACATGAGCTCGATGATGACCCTGCCCCTCGGCATCTCACACGAGCGGATGGGTTCTGGAACGTCGTGGATGCCGGATAATTCAGTGATGCACGCCAACCACAAAATGTGGGGTAACTGGAACATCATGCTCCACGGCGTGGTCTTTGGCCAATACGACTATCAGGGCTCCAAACGCGGCGACAGCCAGCTCGGCATAGTCGACTGGGAAATGCTCATGGCAATGCGCCCCGTCGGCTCGGGATTGCTGCACTTTCATGCAATGGCGAGTCTGGAGCCGTTGACACTCGGTGCTCGCGGATATCCCCTCCTTCTTCAATCGGGCGAGTCATACAAGGGAGAGCCTCTGCACGATCGCCAGCATCCACACGATGCAGTAATGGAGCTTGCCGCGATGTTTCAGCAGCCAATCGCCAGAAACCTCGCTCTCGAGCTCTACGGCGGGATTGCCGGCGAGCCCGCGCTTGGTCCTGTCGCGTTCATGCATCGCCCGTCGGCGCAAAGTGATCCGCTCGCACCGCTTGGGCATCACTGGCAGGATGCAACGCACATATCGTTTGGCGTTCTCACGGCTGGCTTGTACTCACGATCGTGGAAAGTCGAGGGCTCTGCGTTCAACGGCCGCGAGCCTGATGAAAATCGGTGGAATCTCGACATGCGGCGGCTCGATTCATATTCGGGGCGCGTCACGATCAACCCGCTGCCTGAGTGGAGCGTGGCGGGATGGTACGGCTATCTCGCGAGTCCTGAAGAACTGCATCCTGACGAATCACTCCACCGATACGGCGTTTCAGCGCTGCACGATGGACGCGGCCTTCGCGGGGGGAGATGGAGCAACGCGCTGCTCGCCGGCGTGAATGAACATACTGGCCATCGCGAGGTGAGCGTGCTCGGCGAAACGAACCTCGAGATCGGCTCGCGCAATACAGTGTTCGGCCGCGTTGAGCGCCTGAAAAAAAGCGCGGAGGATCTGGCGCTGGCCGGATTTGATCCGGAGCGCGAATTCGGTGTCACTTCCATTGTTGCAGGCTACGTCAGAGAGATCCAGCCCATTCGAGGCGGCACGATCGGACTCGGTGCACGAGCGTCGGTGAATTTCATTCCACGCGATCTCGGTGCGGTTTACGGAACCAACACACCGAAGGGGATCGACATTTACATTCGCATTCGTCCCAAAGCGATGCAGATGAGCATGTCAGGTATGCAGCAACGGGCGAATCCGGCCGTTCCGGCAAGCTCTATGTCGGGAGAGCCAGGTATGCCGGCGATGCACCACCAAGGTCGGACGCAGATCGACACAACGCACATGCATCACGACAGCGTTTCGCATGACAGAATGCAGATGCATCACGACAGCGCGTCACGCGAGAAGATGCATGATGATACAGTCTCGAGTCGTCAGGCGGCGCCCGTTCATGATCACGCCAAGGCTCCAGTGACGGTTAGGAAAAGCCCGGCTCCGCTCAAAAAGACCGCGTTGAAGGCGAAATCTGCGACGCAGAAGAAAACTGTAGCGACGAAGAAAACCGCAGCGACGAAGAAAACCGCAGCCAAGAAACCGGCCGCGAAGAAAAAAACGACGGTGACAAAAAAGCCGGCTCCAAAAAACGATCCGCATGCCGGGCACGACATGAAGGGAATGACAATGAAACCCGATACATCGAGGAAGAAATGAGACGCACTGATCGGTTGAAGCTCAGCTCCATTGTCGTGCTTGGGGGACTTGGCGCGACAGTCATCGTATCTGTTGCAATGCGGCCGGCGGCGACAACTGTTACTGCAACGGCGTCTGATTCGGCGGAGGTCGTGAAGGCAGTCGCACAATATCATGAGGCTCTCAAGGCCGGAGACTCCGCAGCCGCAGTCAACCTTCTCGGAAAGAAGGCGGTGATTCTCGAGAGTGGAGAATTTCAGACACGAGAGGAATACGTGAGCCATCACCTGGGGTCCGATATCGCGTTTGCAAAGGCGGTTCCGTCGCCAAGTGAGATCCGGAGTGTGAAAGTCGATGATGACATGGGATGGGTTGCGTCGACGAACCGCGCAACCGGTACATTTAACGGCCGTGCCATCGACAGCAATGGAGTCGAGCTCATGGTTCTGTCAAAATCGAGTGGCAACTGGCGGATAGAAGCAATTCACTGGTCATCACGGAGACGCGCGCCCGCGTCGTAACGCAGCACACCAGGTCTTATGGACCATCACGGGGATCATCACCACCACGGGCATCACGCTGCGCTAGAACCTGAAGAACCTCGAGCTCACGTCGATCACGAGGCAGAGCGAATCGCCGCGTCGGGGCACGGGCCCGCCGGCGCGCACGCACACGATCATGCGGCGATGATGTCGGATCCCGCCATGGCAAAGCAGATGGAGAAGGACATGGCGCGGCGATTCTGGGTCGCGCTTGCCCTGACTGTTCCGGCCGTGGTGATCACCGGCCATGTACCGGGAATGCCAATGCTCGTCATGCCGCCGGCATCCAACTGGCTCGCGCTTGTTTTTACGACACCGGTGGTGTTCTGGTCGGGGTCGATCTTTCTAAAGGGAAGCATAGCAGCACTGCGGACCCGAAAGCTGGACATGTCAGTGCTCATCGCTACGGGTGTGCTCGCTGCGTATGTGAGCAGCGTTTACCTGACAGTGATCGGGTATCCAACTGCGTATTACGAAGCGGCGGCAATGCTGGTGACGTTCGTGCTGTTCGGTCACTGGATGGAGATGAAATCGCGGCGCGGAACATCGGATGCGCTGCGGGCGTTATTCGATCTCGTTCCTCCGGTTGCACGCGTGATTCGCAACGGCCGTGAAGAACAGATACCCACTTCGCAGGTAATCGTTGGAGACGACATTCGTCTCCTGCCTGGCGAAAAGGTGCCGGTCGACGGCGAGATCACCAATGGTGAGACGGATGTCGATGAAGCGCTCGTGACTGGTGAAAGCAATCCTGTTCATAAAAAAATCGGAGACGCGCTCGTTGGTGGCAGCATCAACATCAGCAGCGCAGTCACGATTAAAGCGCGTCACGTCGGAAGCGAGACAGTGCTCGCACAGATTGCCGCTCTTGTTGAGAAAGCACAGAACTCAAAGGCACCTGGCCAGCGCATTGCTGACAAGGCTGCCGCGGTGCTTGTAATCGTTGCCGTCTCCGCAGGAGTGATCACGTTCATCGCGTGGTCGGTGTTTGCAAATGCTCCTTTCCTGACCGCGCTGACTTTTGCGATCTCAGCAGTGGTCATTGCATGTCCTGATGCTCTCGGCCTCGCAACTCCAACTGCAGTTGCGGTGGGTACAGGACTTGGTGCCAGACACAACATTCTCATCAAGGACGCTGCGACTCTCGAGGGAGTCAGCCGCATTCAGGAAATTGTTCTGGACAAAACGGGCACGCTTACCGTGGGGAAGCCGACGGTGACCGATATCAGATCCGTTGCCGGTGTTTCGGATGAGGATCTTCTGAGAAGCGCTGCATCTGTATCGAAAGCTTCGACTCATCCACTTTCGCAGGCCATAGTGCGTGCTGCTGAAGCACGTCGCATTGCGCCGGACAATGTGTCGAACATCCAGAACGTGACGGGCAAGGGCGTATCGGGCAACGTCGGAGAGAGTCGCATACTCGTCGGGAGCGCGAAGCTCATGCGGGATGCGAATATCGACATGCGCGATGCAGAAGACATCGGCGCTGCTCTCGCTCGGGATGGGCGATCATTAACCTACGTCGCGCGCAGCGAGGCTATTCTCGGCGTCATCGGAATTACAGATGCAATCAGGCCGTCGAGTGCGGAGGCGATTCGCGAGCTGCGCGCTGCGGGCGTGGAGCCGGTCCTGATGAGCGGAGACGTAAAGCCGACTGCGGAGCGTGTTGCACGCGAAGTTGGAATCGACAGAGTGTTTGCCGAAGTGCGCCCGGAAGAAAAGGCTGCGCACGTTGAAGATCTCCAAAGGCAGGGAAAAAACGTCGCGATGGTCGGTGACGGAATCAACGATGCCCCCGCGCTCGCCCAGGCGAATGTGGGGATAGCGATCGGGGCTGGCACCGACGTCGCAGCGCAGGCTGCTCAGGTAGTTCTGATGAAATCAGATCCGATGGACATTGTGAGAGCGATCAGGCTGAGTAAAGCAACCGTTCGCAGGATGAAACAGAATCTTGCCTGGGCGAGCGTCTACAATCTCCTTGCGATCCCCGTAGCAGCGGGCGCGTTCTACACTACGCTCGGCTGGTCTCTACGGCCGGAAGTTTCCGCATTGCTCATGTCGCTGTCGTCGATAATCGTTGCGCTGAATGCCGTATCACTTCGCGCGACGAAGCTTTGAGCTCACGCTCTTTCCATAACGCATAGATCGCGGGAATCACAAGCAGCGTAAGGGCCGTGCTCGAGATCATTCCTCCAATCATCGGCGCAGCGATACGACGCATGATCGTTCCGCCGGCTCCACTGCCCCAGAGAATCGGAAGCAGGCCGCCCATGATCGCAGTGACCGTCATCATCTTCGGGCGCACGCGCTCCACCGCGCCCTCCATGATCGCTTCGTAAAGATCACGCGCGGTTCGCTTCTCCTTGTGCCCGCGCGCCTTCCATGCGTGATCTAGATAAATCAGCATTACCACTCCGGTCTCCGCCGCAACGCCCGCAAGCGCGATGAACCCGATTGCAACAGCAACGGACCAGTTGTAGCCGAGGAGCCACATGAACCAGATCCCGCCAACGAGTGCAAATGGCAGTGAGAGCATCACGATCAGTGTCTCGCCGACGCTCCTGAAGTTGAAATAGAGGAGAAGGAAAATGAGACCGAGCGTTGCGGGTATCACGAGCTTCATCTTCTCCCTGGCTCTCTGCATGTACTCGTACTGCCCGCTCCAGACAATCGAATAACCCTGCGGCAGCACAACCATCTGCTCTACCATTCGCTGCGCGTCTCTCACGTATCCGCCGATGTCACGTCCCGCGACGTCGATATAGACCCATGCCGTTGGAACCGCACCTTCGGTTCTCACGACCATCGGGCCGGCAACCTTTCTGATGGAGGCGATCTGTCCGAGAGGAACCTGCGCCTCACCTTGAGGAGCTGAAGGAGCCGACGTCATGCTGCCCATCCCGTTGGCGGAAGCTGTCCCTCCTGATTCATGCGCGATCGGGACCAGCACAGCCTCGAGCTTTTCGGGTGTATCACGCAGCTCCTGCGGGTATCGCACGCGAACTCCGTATCTCTCTCTGCCTTCGACTGTCTGAGTGATCGTCATGCCGCCGATTGCAGTTGCAATCACCGTCTGCACGTCGGCGATGTTGAGACCATGGCGCGCAGCAGCCGCGCGGTCGATGTCGATATCCAGATAGTAGCCTGACTCCGCACGCTCGGCGAAAGCGCTCCTGGTCCCAGGAACTCCATGCACTGCGGATTCAACCTGCCGTCCTATGCCCTCGAGCTCTGCGAGATCAGGTCCGAACACCTTGACGCCGACCGGAGTGCGAATACCAGTTGCAAGCATGTCGATGCGACCGCGAATCGGCATTGTCCACGCGTTGGAAACTCCAGGCATCTTCACTGCCGAATCCATCAGGGTGATCAGCTTGTCGTACGTCATGCCTTCACGCCATTGATCGCGAGGCTTGAGGGTGATCGTCGTCTCGAACATGTCGAGGCCGGCAGGGTCTGTGGCAGTAGTTGCCCGGCCTGCTTTTCCCCAGACGTGCTCTACCTCGGGAAATGATTTCAGAATTCCGTCCTGAATGCGAAGGATCTCGCGTGCTCTCGCAACGCTCACTCCGGGAAGTGTCGTCGGCATGAAGAGAATTGTGCCTTCATCGAGTGGAGGCATGAACTCGGATCCCGTTCTGCTCCACGGAATCCATGTGAGAATGAGCAGAGCAGTAGCAGCCCCGACTACCGGCCACCGGTTCGCGAGAACCATCCTGATTACCGGTCGATATACCCTGATGAGTGCGCGATTCACCGGATTCGCTGTCTCCCTGTAAATACGGCCTGTCACGAAAAGGCCCATTGCGACTGGAACCAGCGTTACCGCAAGAAGGCTCGATGCAGCCATCGCGAACGTCTTTGTAAAGGCGAGCGGCTTGAAGAGCCTGCCTTCCTGTCCCTCGAGCGTGAAGACCGGCAGGAAGGACACTGTGATGATCAGCAGCGAGAAGAAAAGCGCAGGACCGACTTCGCGTGAAGCTTCGATCACGACTTTCCAGCGCTCGTCAACCGTGAGCTCGGACGTTCTGAACGATTTGCCGGGACTCGCGCCGGCGGACGATTCCTTCTCTGCAACAGCCCGCTCGAGATGCTTGTGCATGTTCTCTATCATCACGATCGCCGCATCTATCATCGCACCGATGGCGATTGCGATGCCGCCGAGTGACATGATGTCGGCGCCTACTCCGATGTAGCGCATTGCGATGAATGCGATGAGAATTCCAACCGGGAGGGTGATGATCGCAACGAGTGCGGAGCGAGCGTGCATGAGGAACAGCAGGCACACGAGCGCAACGACGATGCTCTCTTCGATCAGCTTTTCGCGAAGTGTCGCGATCGCCTCGTGAATCAGATCGCTCCTGTCATACACCGGCGTAATCACGACACCGGGGGGAAGACTCCCTTTTACTTCCTCGAGCTTGTCCTTCACCAGCTCGATAGTGGTGAGAGCGTTCTGGCCAGAACGCATCACGACGATTCCACCGACAGCATCGCCGCGTCCATCGAGCTCGGCCACACCGCGTCTCACTGCGGGCCCGATCGTCACTTTTCCCAGCTCTGCGACACGAATCGGCGTGCCTGTTGCGGTTGCGCCAACCACGACGTTCTCGATATCCGATATGTTCTTGAGATACCCGAGTCCCCGCACCATGTGCTCGCGCTCTGAAAGCTCGATCACCATCGCGCCCACATCGTTGTTCGCATTTTGAATCGCCTGCATCACGCGCGTTACAGGAATGCGGTACGCAAGCAGCTTTGCCGGGTCGATGTCGACCTGATACTGCTTTTCGAATCCACCGACAGTCGCGACCTCGGATACACCCGGGACCGCGGTCAGCGCATAACGGAGGTACCAGTCCTGGATGGATCTCAGCTCAGCGAGTGTCTTCCGGCCAGTCGTATCCTCGATTGCGTATTGATAAATCCATCCAAGACCTGTTGCATCGGGGCCCAGGGTAGGGGTAACGCTGGCGGGGAGTTTTCCCTTGATCCCGTTCAGGTATTCGAGCACGCGCGAGCGCGCCCAGTAGAGATCGGTACCGTCCTTGAAGATCACGTAGACGAACGACACACCGAAAAACGAATATCCGCGAACGGATGCGGCGCCGGGAACCTTCAGCATCTCGGCAGCGATCGGATAGGTGACCTGATCTTCAACGATGCGCGGCGCCTGCTCGTTGTAGTCGGCCTGCACAATCACCTGCACGTCGCTCAAGTCTGGAAGCGCCTCGAGCGGAGTGCGTGACACCGCCCAAAATCCGCCGATCACTGCGACAACGGTAAGCAGCCCTACAATGAGCTTGTTGCGAACCGACCATTCCATCACGCGAGTGAGCATGACCGTTACTCCTTCTTCTCTGAGGGCTTGGCGATGTCCATCCCAGGCATGTCGCCCATTCCACCCATCGAGGAGCCAAGGTTGGATTCTGCGTCAACGAGAAATGTCGCCGATGCAACAACTGTCTCACCGACTCTCACACCGGTAAGAATGCGCGTGCGATCTTCTGTCGATTCCCCGGTTGTGACATTGCGCGGCTCGAGCATGCCGTCGGAGCGTCGAACGAACACGAGACTTCGTTCACCTGTAGACAGCACGGCACTGCGCGGAACGCTCACGGCGCTCTCTGCAGCTCCTTCCACACGAATGGTCGCGTACATCCCGGGCTTGAGTCGAAGTCCGGGATTTCCCATCGCGATGCGGATCCGTGCAGTTCGTGTCTCAGGATTCAAGGTTGGATAGAGATAGGCGACGCGGCCTGTCCTCACCTCTCCCGGGAGTGCGTCGAATTCTGCCCGTACCGTTGTCCCGACTCTCACTGATGGGAGGTCGCGCTCGAATACTTCGCCTTCGATCCATACGATGCTGAGGTCGGCGACTTTATAGAGTGCGTCGCCACTCATGATCTTCTGCCCGCCGAGGACATTCTTCTCGATCACGACTCCGCTGACCGGCGACCTTAGAGTGAGGTTCTTTCGTACCTGTCCGGTGCTGACAATGCGATCGATCTCTGCCGGGGAGATGTCCCAGTATAGCAGTCGTCTTCGTGCCGCATCGGAGAGATCTGCTGATCCTGCGCGAGTCTCGCTCGACGCACTGGACAGCGAGCGGGAAAGCTTTGTTGCGAGAATCAATTCTTCCTGCGCAGACACAAGCATCGGCGAGTAGACGCTCAGCAACGGCTGCCCAGCCGAGACGGGCTGTCCCGTGAAATTCACGTAGAGCTGCTCGACCCATCCATCGATTTTCGGTGAGATGGTCTTTACGCGGGTTTCGTCATAGGTCACCTGCGCAACCGTTCTTATCTCACGCGTCAAAGGACCAAGTGTGACAGCTGCGAACGTGACTCCGATTCGTTGTGCTGCATCAGCAGAGATCATCAACGGTCCGGTCGACGCCGGCGCAGCTGGTGCGGCGTTGTGGACATGTCCAGTCGCAGCGGACTTGTCGTTGCGACCGCCCATTGCGAAGAGACTGACGACAATGAGGGCGACGATGACGAGCGCTCCGCCAATGATCAGATTGCGCCGCCGTGATGCGCTCGATTCGAAGGGATTGTTATTTGTCATTGTCATTTCCTCACGCCGGCGGAAGGGTCGAAGAGCTCGCGCCCGAGCAGCATTTCCATCTCGGCGATTGCCTTTCCTCGTTCTGCATCGAGAGCGATGAGCTCCCGGTGATAGCGGTTGACAGTCGTTCGGTTATCCAGAAGGGTCATGAGATTCACGTCTCCAACTCGATAAGCCGTGAACGAGGCAGTAACGGTCGCGTCGGCCTGCGGAAGAACCGTCGTTGTGTAGAGCGCTCTCAGGTTTTTCGCGCGGGTGTAATCGGCATACAGCTCGGTCATCCTTCCGCGCGTGTCGGCACGCATTGCCTTGAGGTCTGCATCGGCCATCGCGCGCATCGCGGATGCTTCTTCCCGCATGCGCAGCTGTCTGCTTCGCGCGTAGATCGGAACGCGGGCACCAAGCATGAGGCTTCCCATCTTTTCCGTGCCCATCTCGCCCGATCTCCACCCGTACTGAAGACCTATCTGCAGATCCGGCCAGATTTCCTTCCGGGCGAGTGCAACTTCTGCATCCACTGCGCGAAGCTCTCTCTCTCCTGCAGAGATCATCGGCCGATTGCGCCCGGCTTCGGCTATGAGTGCTGCCAGCGGTGGAATCGAATCAGGGATCGATGGAAACACTGCTCGCGACGAGATGGACTCCGGAGGAACATCGAGCAGCGCGGCGAGCTTTGCGCTCATGGACGTACGCATACTTTCCATTCGCGTGATGTCTTCCGTCATCTTCGCAATCTCGAGCTGCGCGCGAAGAACGTCGGACTGCTTTGCATCGCCCACGGCATACATCGCCTGCGAGACTTTCGCGATGTCCTGCACCAGAAGCTTAGTTTCGCGCTCGATCGCCAATTGCGATTCGACGATGTAGAGATCGTAGAACTGCATCGCTGCTCGTGCGCGTACATCCCATCTCGTATCGAGCGCACGCGCTTCGGCTGCCGCTGCATTGCTCGATGCGATTCGCCCGGCTAGCGCGAGCTTTCCTCCAATGGGAAGCATCTGCATGAGCTGGATCTGAGTCATGCCCAGCGGATCCATCGGTGCAAGCGATGGCAGAGATCTGTTCATGAAACCGAGCTGAAGCTCGGGATCCGGGAGCGTTCGCGCAGATGGCACTTTCGCCCGCTGTGCAGCAGCAAGCGATGCGGCGGCATCAACGCGTGGCGCTCTCGCTGCGAGCGCATAGACATCGGAAAGAGTGAGACGCTCCTGTGCTGGCGCGGAGCTGATGGGCAGCAGAAGGAGCGCGCAGAATATCTGTATGGCGCAATTGCGGACTGCGGGTCCGAAACGGATAAATGTCATTGAAGCCTCTTTGTAAGGAGCTGCTGCAAATAGATGCAGCAGGTGCTACGGCGCGTCAGCGACGCGCGGAGTCAGTAGAGGCGCAGAGCTTTGGAGGGGGTGAGTCGGGCCTGAGCGTGCGAGCCTGAAGCGGCAGGGCCGCAACAGGAATCGCCGAAACGAAATTGAGCGGCTGCTGAACGGGTGAAGCAATGACGGGGACGGCGGCTGAGGTCATGCACACCGTGCCCTGCGCACACGCAGGCGTCGTCGCGCTCTTGCCCTGTCCATCCTTCTTCGCTGTCGAAGCCGAATCCGTTTTCGCTGCGTGATGATCACCGTCAACAGCGGCTATTGCAGCGTGTCGGTCACCGTGTGCCGTTGCAGGAGCGCCCATTTCCGCGCACGCGACAGACTGTGCCTGCGCCACCTGAGCCGGGAGGCCGATGGCAAGCAAAGCTGCGACAACGCGGATCAAGCGCCTGCGAAGGGTCTTCATGGGTGAATTATACCCTCGATGGCATCCGCGGACGTCAGGAAAACCCCGCTTACCGAGTGGGTAAAAGCCCGACTGCCACGGGCGACTACCCGAATGCTGCAGGCGTCACGTCATTCCGCTATCCGATCTGGCCTGATTCGATCGAGATCATCGACCGTGTCGATATCGACTTCTGCCTCATGCATGTCGACAGCAGTGACCAGCTCGCGATGTCTCCGTATCCATTGACCCGCCCCAATGTCTCCTTCGATAGTCCTGAGGAGATCGAAATACTCTGATCCGAATACAGCAGGCACGCCGAGGATTTCATCGTAGCGCGATACCACAACGCTCGAAGGTCCGGCGAATCTGGTGAGCAGTCTCTCCAGCGAGTCAGATGTAACGAGTGGCTGATCGGCCAGCATGATCAAGGCTCCGATAATTCCCGTTGACGCTGCTGCATCGATCCCTGCGGACAATGATGACGCCTGGCCCGCGGCCCACTCAGTGTTGACTATCGACGTGAGATTCTCCAGGCCGGCGAGATGCATGCGGACTTCGTCGGCGTGTGCGCCGAGGACGACAATCACCTTGGATATTCCGGCGTCGATGGCAGAGCGGGTCGCGCGCCTCACGAGGTTCTCGCCATCGTAAGTCAGCAGCTGCTTAGGCGACCCGAACCGGGTTGACCCCCCGGCGGCGAGAACAATTGCCGCAATATCCTGCGCGACCGATTTCGTCACGAAATACTCATGCGAACCTGATTGACGAAGAATAGATGTCGTGAAGATGGATCGACTTCTCTCGGTGATTCGTGAGTCCGGCGAAAAAAAATCTGCTCATGGTCGAAGCCTACCTCGTGCACATCGACAAGGCATGACGCTCTAGTCACCGGACTTTTCCTCGACAGGCATGCCCGCCTGTTCCCAGGCCCGCCACCCACCAATCAGTGCGCGGGCTTTTCTCCATCCCGCCTTCCTCAGCTGGAGCACCGCCCGGGCGCTCGTGGCTTCGTCAATTCAAGCACAGTAGACCACCAGTGTTGAGTGCTGCGAAAGTCTGAGCGCTGTCACGTCAGGTACTGGATCATGTGGATGAACACGAATCGATCCAGCGATCTGCGTATCGGAGTTGCGACGATTGCGATCTGCACGCGCATCGATGAATACCAGATCCTCCCCGGATTTCTGAAGCTCGCGCACTTCTTCGATAGTGATTCGATCCGGCACGCCTTCGGATTCAGGCTGCGCGCCTGCAATCGGGAGTGACGCGCGAGGTGATGCGGGCAATGGTGCAGTCACCAACGGGGCGAGCGCCGCGACGTTGTTGCGCCTGAGAAACAACGCGATGCCGGTTCCGTGAAGGATTACCGAGGCTAGCACGATAACGCACGTCACCTGGAAAAGGTGAATCGAACCCGGAATGCCAGCGAAGACAGGTAGCATCACCAGCAGCAGCGAGCTCAATCCCCGAGGGCCAAACAGTGCGATCAGTTTACGATCGCGGCCCGTGACGTGTGCGCGTGTCAGAACGGGATATAACACGATCGTTCGAACGACGAGCGCAATAACGGCGAACGCGATCGTGGCAAAGCTGAGCGATTGAAATCCGGTCCATATCAGCGATGTGCCGAGCGCGACGAATGTGAGAAGAAGCAGCATCTCGGACGTTGCTTCGCCATACTCGAGGAAGCAGTCGCATAGCTCGACGTCCTGTGAGCTTACCATGATTCCCGCAGTAAACGCCGCGAGAAACCCGCTGCCGCCCGTTACTTCAGCGAATGCAAACGCCGTAAGCGCGAGACCGATTGCATAAAGCGATTCATAATCGCGCCGCACTCCCGTTCCTGATCTGATCTTATCCAGCAGGATGATCCCGAACCATCCAGTCAGTGCGCCAAGCGCAGGGCCGAGCACAAATAGTCCGACGACGCTGCGCGTTACCGTGGTGTGCATTGTCTCAGGCGTTCCCGCGGTCACGGCGAGCATCGCAAGCACGACAATTGGCAGCAGTATCACATCGTTCATCCCTGTCTCGATGCGCAGCGCGATCCGGGGGACTGCCGGAAACTTCGGGAAGCGGAGCACGCCGCGCAGCAGGACAGGATCAGTCGATGCAAGCGCGGCCCCAAGGATTGCCGAGAGAGCCCACGACAATCCCAGCAGGAAATGCGCGGCAGCCGTTAGCAGCGCGGCAGGCAGCAAAGTGCCCGGCCCAAGGAGTCGCCATAACAGTGGCTTTCGCTCTTTCACGGCCGTTACATCGACGGTCACTGCATCGCTGAACAGAACAAGTGCGAGTGCCAGCATCGATATTACTCTGAGCTGCGGCGATTCGAAGCTGATGTCGATGAAGCCGAACCCGTACGGGCCGAGTATTGCGCCAAGCGCCAGAAATACGGCAACGATTGGAAAGCCTGTTCGCTCGAGAACGCCGGACAAAAGCGACGCGACGAGAATTACGATTCCGACCAGCGCGACCGTCACCGCGAAATGATCCATCAGCGCACCGTCGTGGCGTGAAGCGGACCGCGATGCTCGCGCAGCGGTACCGGATGTGAGTCCGTCATCACTGCAGATATTTCTGCGA
>DASUXX010000359.1:0-4107 GCA_036377755.1 Gemmatimonadaceae bacterium | reverse complement strand
GGGGATGCTCTCGCGCTCATCCTTCGACATCGTCTGGATCTGCCTGACGATCTCATCGCGGTCTGTGCGAATCGATGCCAGCGCAGATCCATACGGAGAATTATCCGCAGGCAACGCGAGAGGCGGATTGCTCTCACCCGGCAGCGGCGACCGCGGCATGGTGCCGCGAGACTGACCCGCAGGCAGTCGATCGTCGAACATCCCGTGCGACGCGCGAGCACGCGCGCGAGCACGCACCTTCTCACGGCGCGATTCGTCGAACAAGGCGCGCGCATCGTCGATGCTCTCCGCTGCCACGTCGAAAAGCAAACGATCACGCGGCTGGCGGAATACATCGCGCCAGTTGAATCCTTCCTGCCACAGCTTTGAATAGCTCACCGCCATTCCGATCGACCAGATACCGGTGACAGCGAGGAATCCGCCGTCTCCAAAAATCGAGAGCGGAACAAGGATCGCATTCACAGCGAGATAAGGCGCGAGCTTCTTCCTGAACTTTCGAACGGGCTCTGCATTCCAGCGATCGAGCTCATCGGGAGTCGGCACGTTCGAAGCGCGGAAGCCTGATCCCGTGCGTGTCGCTGGCTGCGGCGCAGGCGGCTGCGATGCAAGCGGAAACGCTCCGCCATATCCTGCAGGGCTCGCGGGCGCCTGCGCAGTGCGCAGCGTAGGCATGATTCCACTGCTCAACGCGACTACTACCGATTCGGCGTCAGGGAACCTGTTTGCCGGATCTTTCTCGAGCATCATCATGATGACGCGCGATAAATCTGTCGGCAGATCCGGCCGACGATGTTCCACCGGCACCGGGATTTCCGAGAGATGCTTCACGAGCATCGACGGAGTGTTCGGCGCGGTGAACGGCAGCTCACCGGACGCCATCTGGTATCCAACTACGCCGAGCGAGTAGAGATCACTGCGTCCATCGATCTGTGTCTCGCCGGCAGACTGCTCAGGCGACATGTACGCCGGCGTGCCAATCGCCATGCCTGTCGCAGTAAGACGTGAATCACCCTGCTCACTGATGGCGCGAGCAATACCGAAATCAGTCACCATCGCGCGGCCTGAATCTGCGTCGAGCAGGATGTTGTCAGGCTTGATATCGCGGTGAACAACCTTGCGCTTATGTGCGTAAGCGAGTGCGTCTGCAACTTCGCGGATGACGCGTCGAACTTCGGCAGGATCGAGCGCGCCTGCTTTCTGGAGGCGTGTTGCGAGGTTGTCGCCCGCGATGAACGCCATGATGAAGTAGACGAGGTTGTCGCGCTCCTCGACTGTATAGATCGGAACGATGTTGGGATGGCTCAGCTGCGCAGCGGTCTCCGCCTCCCGCAGAAAGCGGGAGCGGATATCGCTGCGAAATGCCAGCTCGGGCGGAAGCAGCTTGACGGCGACATTGCGCTTGAGACGCTTGTCTTTTGCGCAATAGACAATCCCCATCCCTCCGCGCCCAACCTCGGCATCTATTTCATACTGAGGCTCGAGAACGGAGGCGACATGAAGGCCAAGCGCGTCATCAGGTCTTAATGGCATGCGTTCCGCGTCATACCGACAGACAAATTAGGCGAATCATGCCCCCCTGGCGTGAAATCGTCGCTCAAAAGATGCAGTATAGCCCGCACTTCTTACTAGACGTAGCAATAAAAGTAGTCGTTTCATTTAAGGGAAAAACATGGCACAACGTCAAACTATACCCGTTCTCCCTCTCCGCGGAACAGTAATCTTTCCGGGGCTCACCGCTCCGATCGCGGCGGGCAGACCGGGTACACTCAGGGCAATCGAGGCAGCGCTGAAAGGTGACCGTCTCGTTTTTGCGGTAGCACAGCGCGACAACACCGATGAGCCCGCGCCCGAGATCCTTTACTCGATGGGCGTTATTGCGCGGATCGGCCAGATCCAGCGCGGGCTTGGCGGAGTGCAGCTTCTCCTTCAGGGCGAACAGCGCGCGACAGCCCTCCAGTATTCAATGACTGAAGGCTATCTCACTGCAGTGATCGTTCCGGCAGAAGAGATGACGCCGGTAGACGAAAACGATCCGGCGTTTACGGCGCTCCAGAAAGAAACGCGCGAGCGTGCGGCAGAGCTCGGCGAGCGGCGCGGACTTCCTGAAGAAGTCGTTCACCAGGTGCTCGACGCCGTAACCGAGCCGGGAAAGTTTGCCGACCTCGTTGCGGGTTATATCGAGCTTCCGGTTCCGGAAAAGCAGGGACTTCTCGAAACGTTGAATGTCGAGGACAGGCTGCGTCGCGTGCTCGTTCATGTTCAGCGGCAGGTTGGTCTCCTCGAAGCGCAGGAAGACATCAAGTCCCAGGTGCAGGAAGAGCTTGGTGAGCGCCAGCGCGAGATGTACCTGCGCGAGCAGATGAAGGCGATTCAGAAAGAGCTCGGCGACGACGATCAATCGAAGGAGATGACCGAGCTTCGCGACAAGCTGAGCAAGCTCGAGCTTCCAAAAGAGGCGAGAGCCGAAGTTGAGCGCGAGCTTGGTCGCCTGGAGCGGGCGGGCCGTGAATCGATGGAAGCACAGGTGATCCGGACGTATCTCGAGTGGATCGCCGAGCTTCCGTGGAACACTCGCTCCGACGACCAGCTCGACTTGAACAACGCGTCGAACGTTCTCGATGAGGATCACTACGGTCTCAAGGACGTAAAGGATCGCGTTCTCGAGTTCCTCGCAGTGCGTCAGCTTCGGGCGCAGCAGATGGCGAACGAGGTAGAGCGTGAGGGCGAACTCGATCCGTCAGTTCTCCGCGACGAGTCGAACGATGCGAATCCATCGCTTGCCGTCGGCAAGGACGAGGATCACAAGATCACAGACCAGAAGGAAGCGAAAGCTCGCGCGATGGCAAAGGGACCGATTCTCATTTTCATCGGCCCGCCTGGAGTCGGCAAGACTTCGATCGCGAAGTCCATCGCGCGGGCGCTTGGCCGCGAGTACGTGCGCGTCGCACTTGGCGGCGCCCGGGATGAAGCAGATATCCGCGGTCATCGCCGCACCTACGTTGGCGCGATGCCGGGCAGAATCATTCAGGGAATGAAGCAGGCAGGAACCAAGAATCCTGTCTTCCTTCTCGATGAGGTCGACAAGCTCGGCACGTCGTTTCAGGGCGATCCGGCGAGCGCGTTGCTCGAAGTGCTCGATCCTGCACAAAACGATACGTTCACCGATCACTACCTCGGCGTTCCGTTCGACCTGAGCGAAGTACTGTTCATCGCGACAGCGAACTTCGTGCAGAACATTCCTGGTCCGCTGCTCGACAGAATGGAAGTCGTCGACTTTGCGGGATACACCGAGAAGGAGAAGGCGGAAATCGCAAAGAAGTATCTGATTCCGCGTCAGCTCGAGGAATCGGGACTCGGTGACAAGGGAATTCATTTCACCGATGATGCGGTGATGAGCGTGGTGTCGAATTACACTCGCGAGAGTGGAGTTCGTCAGCTCGAGCGGCAGCTCGGTGCGGTTGCGCGCAAGGTTGCACGCAAGATTGCGATGGGAGAGACGGGGCCGATTGTCGACGAGGAGATCACTGCTGACGAAGTGCGTGAGCTTCTCGGACGGCCAAAGGTTCATCCTGAGCGCGCGCAGCAGGAGAACGAAGTCGGAATCGCAACCGGTATGTACTACACGCCGATGGGCGGCGACATCATGTTCGTTGAGGCGTCTATTCGCCGGTACTACGGGAATCGCGCAACGGACAACGAAAGCACCGGCCCGGGTGGCGCAGTGTCACTCATTCTCACAGGCCAGCTTGGCGATGTGATGAAGGAGTCGGCGCGCGCGGCGTTCACATATGCAACTAACAACGCTGCGGCACTTGGAATTCCGAAAGATCGACTTGGTGCAATCGAGGCGCACATTCACGTCCCTGCGGGCGCAATTCCAAAGGATGGCCCATCCGCAGGTCTCGCGATTGCTACCGCGCTTGTATCGGAGATGTCAGACCGTGCAGTACGTCGTGATGTTGCGATGACGGGCGAGATTACACTCCGCGGTCGCGCACTTCCGATCGGTGGATTGAAAGAAAAAGTTCTCGGCGCTCACCGCGCTGGGATCAAGCACATCATTCTGCCGAAGGCGAACGAGGCGGACATCGAGGACGTTCCCGATGA
>DASUXX010000358.1:0-13071 GCA_036377755.1 Gemmatimonadaceae bacterium | reverse complement strand
AACGATCGTTACGCCGGGCGCGAGGCGGGAGTAGGCGAAGTCGGCCGACGGCCGGCAACCAATGCTGCCGCACTCCACGCAAGGAGAGCCGGCAGCACGAGAGTAAGAATTATCAGTACAATCGACGGCACGTGCATTACGCCGCCGAGCCGCGTTGCCATCGCCGGCACAGGACCCTTGACGGTGTCGAGAGCTAGAAGTGTCGCCCAGCCAAGCGCAGCGCAGAATGCCGCCATGCGAATGCGGCGAGTGTCGCGCGATAACAGAGTCCACAGCGCTGCTATGATCGGGACTGTCCACCACCCGAACGCGTAAGTCGCAACTGCAAAGAGCTCCGCGAGCAGAATTATCTTTACGAGCGTTTTCATTTTGACGGCGTGAGCGTTAGCGTCGAGATAATTCTCTTCCGGTCCATATCCTCTGGCTTGCGCGGAAACAGTACAGGATCGAGTTGTCCGTTTGCCCACCGCGACAGTCGATCCATGTAACGGCCGCTCGCCGGCGAGCCCGATTGTCCACCTGGATATACGGCCCATGCGCGAACTTCCGGGCCAAGCTCTACGACCATTCTCCAGCTCGAGCCTTGAGTTCCCTCTCCTTGAGAAGGATTGAGTAGGCCCGGTCCACCCTGAATTGAAACGCGCGGCGCGCCGAGCGCAGGTATTCGCAGCAGATGCCGTATGTTCGCTTTTCTTCTCTCCGACCAGAGCCAGCGGTTGTCACTTGCGGCCCCGTTGCCTGCGACGACTGAGTCATAGCCGGCAACGAGACTCGCTGCGAAGATCGCATCCCTGTCTTCACGCGCACTGGTGGCGCGATTATCCCACCACGGACTTCCCGGTGAGCGCGCAAGCTCGAGCATGACCTGAGTTTCAGGGAAAGCGCCGAGCGGATCGCCGTATGGATTTGCAGTTGAATCGACCAGCTCGTCCCAGGTGCGTCGCGCGAGATCACGCATAGCTGCTTCGAATAAAACCGCTCGACGATTGTCGAGCGTATAGCGCCGATCCCATTCACGGAGAAGCTGTGCTGCTTCCCTCAGCTTCGCATTCGCGTTTCCGCCGGAATCCATTCGTGATGCTGCGGCGAGAAACAATGGAACAAATTCATCCGCACGTGCGCTGCCTGGATCAGTTTGAAAGCGGCGCATGTCATCAGGCGTAACGGCGCTATCCGCGCGCAGGAGTGCGTTGATGCGCATCGCGCGCCACGGTGAATACCACGACGATCCCATGTAAGCGGGATTCTGTTTTGGGTCGACCGGCTGCTGATTGGCAGACGCGAGATATCCTTGTGGCGGATTCACCGCTCCAGGATACCGGTCCAGCGTTAGAAATCCGCGCCAGTCATTTGCGGAAGTCGAGCCATCGCGAATGACATCCCCTCGCCCATCACCAGGCCGAACCGGATATGCTCCGGATGATCTGATCGCGATGTTGCCGGAGCGATCCGCGACGAGACCATTCTGAGTGGGCGCAACGTAATCGCGCATTGCGTAGAGCCATTCCTCGACACTGTGCGTGCCCGCCAGCGAGAGGAAATTGTCGGGCTCATGCGAAGGCTCGTATGCGGTCCATCGCATCGAGATCCACTTCCCGAGAAGCCTCCGCATCGGACCGCGATGGGTGAAATACAGAGTATCGGTGCGAAGAACCTTTCCGCCCCGCCCTTTATACTGCTCGATCTTTTTCTCGACGTCTCTCCAGTTCCCGTCAACCTGATACTTCGTCGGGTGCGCATCGTTGTCGACTTTTTCAGCGTAGTAATCGTCGACATCAGATCCGGTGTTGGTGAAAGTCCACGCCACATCGCGATTGAATCCGATCACGACACCCGGCATTCCCGGAAATCCAACTCCCGCCGCGTCGATTCTGCCCGGCACGTTGACGTGCATCTCGTACCATACCGATGGCAAAGTCAGGTCGAGATGCGGATCGCCCGCGAGAATCGCGTTGCCGCTCGACGATCGCGATGGCGCAACAGCCCAGTTGTTGCTGCCAACTGCGTCCGAAGGCTCATACGCTGACGTGCGGCCCAGCAGTGCGAGGATCCTGCGCCGAACATCGAGCGATGCAACTGCGGAAAGATCGGGCGTACCTGGCGGAGGCAGCTCATTGAAATCGAATCGCGGTGCCCGCTGACCGTTCGGCTGAATCGGTTCCTGAATTGGACTGTTCAGTGGGAACAACGCTTCTGCTGCTTCCTTCCCTACGAGTGACTGCGCATGCAGGCGCCGCATCGTGTTGTCGTTCATCCCGAGCGTGAGCGACATCCGCGCAAGGAAGTAGAAGGAATGTATGGGCTCCCATTTAATCGGCTTTGCATTGAGCAGCCGGTATTCGAGCGGAATGTCACGCGGCTTCATCTGGCCGATCCATGCGTTGACACCGTCCGCATACGCCTGCATCGCCTTCCACGCAGGAGAATTACGATCGTACGACGCCGCTTTCTTTTCGGCGCCCCACGCAAGTCCGATCGATCGTGCGTCGTGATCGGCAGCGAGAATGGGATCGCTTGCGACCCACTCGCTCAGCCGGCCCGATGCGGCGCGCGTCTGAGTCTCCATCTGAAAGAGACGATCGCGCGCTACGACAAAGCCAAGCGATCGCCACGCGTCGTCTTCGTTCTTTGCGAAGATATGCGGCACGCCCCGATCGTCGAACACGACCGTTACACTGTCCTTCAATCCAGGAATCGATCGCAGCTGCCGCGCAGGGAAATTCGTAGAAGCAGCAAGACCCCATACGCCATTCGCCGGATCCAGCAGCGGGCCGAGCGGAGGCAGCGGCCCAACGGAGCGGAATCCGGCGAATAGTAGAATGGCCAGCACAACTGCTGGCACGGCCCGCTTCATCAAGGCTGCGATACCGTAACCGGCGACGCCTTTACATGAAGGTTGTGGTTGACTCGAAGTCCGGCGATCCCATCAACAGGAAGGCCCGACTTGCTCACCGATGCGGCCTGCTTCCCGTTGACCATGAACTTCACTGCATCGTTCGTGACCTGCACGGAGAGATCATAGTGCGCCTTTCCTGATCCATCAGCCTTGGGCACATCCGCGCTTGGCGTCCACTTGATCACATCGCGCGCAGAACTTCCGTCGCGAACCTTGATCGCAACATCCCCGGTGCCGCGAACGAGAAAGTAGGTGTACTTCTGCGCATCGCCGTCGAGATTCTGGCCGCCGATGAATATCCCGTAGGCCTCTGGATGCGCCGGCGCCTCCAGCTGATCGAACGATGCCGATACGGTGTAGTTCCCGTTGCCCATCGTCGTGGGCGAGTAGATGATGTGCGCAGGACCGGTAGTAATGTCCCACTCATTTCCGCTAACGACGTACTTCGCGCCTGAGATCGGCTTATCGGCGCGATCGGTGCGGGCGCTGTAGCCCTGGGGAAGCGCTCCACCGGCAACGTTGCGGTCAGGATCCGACTCGGCAGCAGTCGTTGCTGCGCTGTCTGCAGGGGGCTTGGCTTCCTTTGCAGTGCAGGCACCCATGAGGATCGCCCCAGCCACAAATAAACGATTCAATCGCATATCGATCTCCCGTAGTTGTCGTTGACCGCAGGAATATATCGCGGGTTCAGCGTCCTTTTTTGATTCCCCGCTCTGCAATCCTGTCAACGATGTCAGGCCACAACGCCTTCATGAACATTCCGAGCCGGGCGCGGCGCGTCATGATGACTTCGCGCTTTCTTTTCGCAGCAGCCTCGATCGTGAGACGCGCACACTCCTCAACGCTCATGATCGCGTTCTTGACGACTGGTCGAGTACCAAGCGGCTTGCCATCCGGGCCAAGGGCACGCTCAGCAATATCTGTTGCAACGAATCCGGGATAAATGACGGTGACGCTCACGCCCTCATCGCGCAGCTCGATCCGGAGCGAATCGAAGAAGCCAGCCATCGCGTGCTTGGTTCCAGAGTATAGCGTGCGCGTTGGAACACCATTGCGGCCGGTAAGACTCGAGACCGCGACGAGCCGCCCGTGCGTTTTTTTCAGGTGCGGAAGTGCGAACCACGTGCAGTAAACGCTGCCGAAGTAATTGATCGCAGTGATCCGCTCAACGGCCTCGATGTCATGAAGCTCATCGAAGCGCGCGTGCATACTTATGCCGGCGTTGTTGATGAGAGTGTCGATGCGCCCGAATTCCTCGATGGTTCGATCGATCAGCATGCCGCATTGATCGCGATCTGACACATCCGTTGGAACGACCAGAACCTTCGCGCCGCGATCGCGGCATTCTTTAGCCGCGTTTTCCAGAAGCTCAGCACTGCGCGCAGCGAGAACGAGCATCGCGCCCTGTTCTGCAAGCATGCGCGCGATTTCGAGACCAATCCCGGCCGACGCGCCGGTGATGATCGTTACGTTGTCTTTGAAAACAGAATCAGCCATCGGCGCCGAAGATAGGCGCCGCGAGCAATACCGCTAGTGATCCTTGCTCTTTGACGACTGAGTATCGGTTGCCTTCGCAATATCACGCGCGAGCTGGTCGAGAATCTTCGAGAGGCTGTCTGCCTGCTCAGTAATCGTGACCTGCGCCGTCGTCACCGCACTCTTTGCGACCTTCAAGGCAGCAACCTTGACGGCGGGATCTTCTGTGATCTTGCGCACAGCCTCCTGAACCGCTTTCGCGAGATCATCTGCGGCTTTCTGAATTTCGGCGATTGAGGCCGAATCAGAAGAAGAGATCTCGATGTGAGCTGACTTTGGCTTCGACGCGTCCTGGGCGAGGAGCGGGCGCGGCGCCCAGATGGATGCGACGACGACAAAAAGGAATAGAGCGACTCGATTGAGACGGATCATGGAGCCCATCCGTGAAGAATTGGTAGCCTGCAGGGTTTGAGGTTCGACAGCCCTGGCTGCCGAAAAGGTTGCTACCCCGCTAACGGATGGACGGTCAGCCCTTGCGGGACTTGGCTTTCTTTGCGGTCCGGCGGTGAGCGACTCTCACGCCCGAAGACCAGCGTGCTTTCTGTCCGCGAACGTCGATATGAGCGAACGGGCCGTGCTCACCTGTCGAGTGATAGACTCCCACTCCGCCGACCAGGTCGGGGTACTTCTTTTCCACCCGCTCGACTGCAGCGAGAATCACTCGAATGTCTCTGGTGTTCACACGGCCGTCGCGATTGAGATCGTCCATGCGGCCGTCGTGGTTGCTGTCGATATAAATGTCGGCAGCATCGCCAAACTGGTGACGGCTGTCGCGGGCACGTCCGCTGCGATCGCCGAGCGCGAGATTGTACTGCGGAGTTCTGAATCCGGAGAGCACTGCAACGTTGCGAGCGGGAATCCCGTGATCTTCGAGATCTGCAATCACGAGCTCGAGCTTATCGAGCAGCGGCTCCTTCAGGACCAGGTACTTCGGCCAGACATCCTTCTGGTCGTGGGTCAGAAAATCCTTGAGACGGAAGTGCTCTGAAACGCGAATGTCCTGGTTCTGCGGAGTGACTTCGATGAAGCCTTCAGGATTCTCATAAGCTTCGGAGCGGAGTCTCCCTTTTTCTTCGGGCCAGAATCCTACGCGATAGCCACCGACTGACCCTGCAATCTTGTCAGCGAATGATCGCATCGTAATGAGCGAAAACTGCCCGATCTTCGAGGCGCCGCGGACTTCCTGAATCTGTGGAAGAGCACGCGTTGTGTATTTAAGGTTGCCCGCAATGACGGGGATCTGAATCGGATGCGACGGAAGAGTGAAGCGAGCAAGCAGCTTCCCACTTCTTCCAGCAAGACTCGAGATGACTGACTTGAGACTGCTGGAGTCAACGACGGGCAGCTTTGCGAGCGCCGCGACATCGGAGTTGACTGTGACCTGCGCAGACACGAGCGCAGGGACAAACGCTCCTGCGATCAGGAAACTCACTGCGGCACTCACACAATGGCCGGACCGTAGACCTTTCATATGCCGTAAAACCGGTTCGCCCCGGCAGACATATACCGGGAATCTGGATTCATCATATAAGACTGACGAGCCGTTTCTTGGTCACGGGCCGGGTGGGTCGCCGGCCTGCAAGCGGACGAGGCAAGATAACTGCCGGACAGCATCGGGCAACAGCAAATTTTACAATCAAGGAAATCGACAAACACCTGAACCGCAGTAACCCTCTGTACGAGAGGCTTAACGGATCACGTGCATGTGATTAATCCGCTCGCAGAAATGCTGCACGTGCGCGATGTCAGCGCATGAGAGGCAGTGGCGCTCCACGATGCAGGCGGACCTGCGAGCGCTGTTGCAGTTACGGTCACGCTTTGGGAAGGCGTGAAGCCCTGAGCGGTACCATTGCCTGAGAAGTACAAGCCCGCGCTGTCTGCAGCATACGACTCCTCATATGTAGCGAGATTCCGCAAGTCCGCCTTCATTGCCGCGAGGTATGCCTTTTCTTTAGTGCTGGCAAATTTCGGAATCGCGATCGCGGCGAGAATGCCAATGATGACGATCACGATCAACAGCTCGATCAGAGTAAATCCTTTTTTGTTTATACGCATCGTTGATTTCCCCCGATAAATCTCTGACGCAGTGTCAGGGAGTGGATTACATCGCAGGCCACGCGACGCACGTAACGTTAGCGCGATCACAGCGCCAGGCGGCACTCTCTTACTGCGCGAAGTATTTTTTTATCGCTGACAATTCGAACGAAACGAGAGATACTGAATGCGTCTTGGCGTACCGCGGGAAATAGTAGCCGGCGAAAAGCGAGTAGCCCTTGTGCCGGAAGTAGTTCCACAACTATTGAAGCTTGGTCATACAGTTGCCGTCGAGGCCGGCGCAGGACTTCGCGCCGGCTTCACCGATGATGCGTATCGATCTGCAGGCGCGACGATCGTGCCCGACTCGAGCGCTATATACGGTGAAGCCGACATGATCCTGAAGGTGCTGAGGCCCGACGTGGAGCGGGAGCTCGGTGGAATCAGTTCCGGCGCAACTCTGATCGGGCTGCTTCAACCTTCGGGCGATCCGGATTTCTTCGCTCGAGCTGCCGAGCGCGGCATCAACGCGCTATCGATGGAGCTTGTTCCAAGAACGACCCGCGCGCAGATGATGGACGCGCTGTCGTCGCAAAGCACGGTTGCCGGTTACAAGGCCGTGCTGCTTGCAGCAAATGCACTTCAGAAATTCTTTCCGATGCTGATGACCGCAGCAGGAACTGTGCGGCCGGCACGTGTGCTCGTGATTGGCGCGGGTGTCGCAGGTCTTCAGGCAATCGCAACTGCGCGACGTATCGGCGCAGTTGTCGAAGCATTCGATACCCGGCCCGTTGTCAAGGAACAGGTACAAAGCCTTGGCGCAACATTCATCGAGATCGGCGTCGACCTGCATGAGGCAGAAGACACCGGCGGGTACGCGAAAGAGCTCGCCGAAGAGCACATAAGGAAGGAAAAAGAGCTGATTCACGAGCGCGCAATGATGGCAGATGTCGTAATCACGACCGCGCTCGTGCCGGGAAAGCGCGCTCCTCTTCTCGTAACGGCAGAAACTGTCGAAGCGATGAAGCAGGGATCGGTGATCGTCGACCTGGCAGGTGAACAAGGCGGAAACTGCGAGCTCACTGAACCCGGCAAGACCGTGGAAGCTCATGGCGTAACGATCATCTCACCGCTGCACATTGCGAGTGAGCTCGCATTTCACTCGAGTCAGATGTACGCAAAGAACGTTGCAGCACTCATTGGGCTTCTTACAAAAGATGGACAGCTGAATCTCGACATGAACGACGACATCATCGCTGCCGTCACCGTGACAGCAGGAGGAGAATTGAGAAATCAGGCTATCCGCTCACGGATGGCAGGAGCGACAACGTGAGCGTCGAAGTCATACTCGGCATCTATGTTTTCATTCTCGCAATCTTCGTAGGATTCGAAGTCATCTCGCGCGTGCCATCGGTGCTGCACACGCCGTTGATGTCAGCGACGAATGCAATTCACGGCATCGTTGTGCTCGGCGCAATGCTCGTCGCAGGCGCGGCCGACACGATGCTGCTCAAGGCACTCGGCTTTATTGCGGTAGTATTCGGCGCCGCAAACGTGTTCGGTGGATTCGTCGTGACAGATCGAATGCTCGAGATGTTCAAGCGCCGCGAGCCGGGAGACAAGCCGAATGCTTGATGCCCGCGAGTCGATCATCGCTATCGCGTACATCGTTGCTGCTGTTCTTTTCATCTTTGGCTTGAAGAGACTGAGTTCGCCTGCAACGGCGCGCTCAGGAAATCAGCTTGCAGCGTTTGGAATGGGCATAGCGCTCGCTGCGACGCTCCTCGACCGGCAGATCCTCTCGTTCTGGACAATCGCAATCGGAACACTGCTCGGCGCAGGAATCGGGACGTACTTCGCGCGCACCGTTCAGATGACGGCGATGCCGCAGATGGTCGCGCTGTTCAATGGTATGGGCGGAGCGACTGCCGCGCTGGTCTCGATGGCCGAGTTCATCAGGCTCGCGCGTGGGGGTGAAGTTGTGGCGAGCGGTGAGGCAACATCGATAGTTCTCGGAACGATGATCGGTGCGATCTCATTCACGGGAAGCCTGATCGCATTTGGAAAATTGCAGGAGATCCTTCCCGGAAAGCCGATACAGTTCCCGCTGCAGAGTCTGCTGAATGGTCTCGTCCTCGTTGCCATTCTTGCGATTGGCGCGATGATCGTTCTCGGCAACACGTCGACGACAGGATTGTGGGGACTTTTTGCTCTCGCGCTCGCGCTTGGCGTGATGTTCGTGCTTCCGATCGGCGGCGGCGACATGCCGGTCGTGATCTCAATTCTCAATTCTCTCACTGGCCTGGCCGCAGCGCTTACTGGTCTCGTGCTGCACAATCAGATGCTCGTAGTCGCGGGCGTTCTCGTCGGCGCATCTGGAACATTGCTGACGCTTCTCATGAGCACGGCGATGAACCGCTCTGTCGCAAACGTTCTCTTCGGCGCGTTCGGCGGCGCGAGTGCGGCGGAAGCGGGAAGCTCAGCAACTGCAGTCAAGCCAATCAAGCAGACGACTGCGGAGGACACTGCGATTGCGCTCGCATATGCACGGAGCGTGGTGATAGTTCCCGGATATGGTCTCGCCGTCGCCGAAGCTCAGCACACGGTGCGAGAGCTCGCAACAGATCTCGAGAAGCGGGGCGTCGACGTGAAGTATGCGATTCATCCAGTCGCAGGCAGAATGCCGGGTCACATGAACGTGCTTCTTGCTGAAGCGAATGTGCCATATGACCAGCTTCTCGAGATGGATCAGGTCAACGGCGAATTCGCACAGACGGACGTGGTTCTCGTTGTCGGCGCGAACGACGTAGTCAATCCTGCGGCGCGTGATGACCCATCGAGTCCGATTTACGGAATGCCAATCCTCGATGTAGACAAGGCACGGAATATCATCGTGCTCAAGCGCAGCATGGGACACGGCTTTGCCGGCATCGAGAACGCTCTGTTCTATGATGACAAGACGCGCATGCTGTTTGGCGATGCGCGCAAGTCACTGACTCAGGTAGCTGAGGCGCTCAAGACCGCTTAGACCGTTTCGTAACCGTCTCGAGCTCCTCAGGGTAGGTCTCGCGAAGCGTCTCCGGCGCTTCGCTTTTTTTTCCTGATACCATCGACTTCAACATCAATGCATTTGCAGCAGCCTTTCCCTTGTAGTGATTGTTCGTCACTACGAAAGTCTCCTCGGCCTGAGCTGCAACTTCCTTCGTGCGATCGGCCCAGGCCTTGAGCTCGTCTTTCGAATAGAGATAATCGTAGCGCGCTTCCACTCCCGCGCCTTTCCGAAACCAGTCCTTGTAATTGCGGCCGTGCACGCGAATGTATCCGACTGGACTCGTGACGCTCGCGCTCGGCTTGATGCTGTTGCGAAAGAGCGGCTGGTCGATGTTGACGAATCCAATTCCCCGCTCTGCCAGCTCATCGTAGAACTCAGGAGTGTTCCAGCTCGAATGCCGTACCTCGAGAACGAGTGGAAACGCGCGAAACGTTCGCGTGACGTCGTCGAGCCATTCCCGATTTTCGTCGGTGCGGCGGAATGACCACGGAAACTGAATCAGCAGTGCGCCAAGCTTGTCAGCTTTCATCATGCGATCGAATGCTGCGCGGGCTTCTTTTACCTCAGCCCGGGTCCATGCTGTCTTTCGCTCGTGCGTGAATCGTTTCCACAGCTTTGCGGTGAACCGGAAATCGGGGAAGTCAGAAACGCGCGCGATCCACTTGTCAGCAGTTGTTGGCTGAGCTGGACCGTAGTAGGTCGAGTTTATCTCGATCGTCGAAAAGAACTGGGCGAGATAATGCAGCGGATCGAAACCGGCTGGCTTTTCCTGGGGATAGACAATTCCATCCCAATCCTTGTAGAGCCACCCGGCAGTTCCAAAATGGATCACGCGCTCTCGTAGGGCTCCATGTGAACCAGCACACCCGCGACATTGGGAATTGCGCGCCGAATCGCGCTCTTCACTGCTCCGCTGAGCTCGTGCGCATCGTGGAGCGACATCGAAGGATCTGCCTGCACATGAATGTCGACGTAGTACACGAGGCCTGCCTTGCGCGCTGAAAGTTTTTCCACGGCTTTCACTGATTCCACATTGCGTGCTGCGGCACGAACCGCACCAAGGAGCTCCTCGCCGGGGGTACGGTCCATGAGATCCTGCAGAGGTGCGCGCATGAGAATCACGCCGTTATAAAAAATCACTGCGGCTGCGAAAAGTGCTGCCCAGTCGTCGGCCTGTTCCCAGCCTTCGCCTCCCCATAGCGCAATCGAGATTCCGATGAATGCAGCCGCCGATGTGATCGCGTCGCTGAGATGGTGCCATGCGTCGGCTTTTCCGGCTGTGCTTCCGGCTGCTTCACCAATGACGAGAGTGCGGCGGAATAGAACGAATTTCACCAGCAGGACGCCAATGAGAACAAGGAGAGTCCATGGCGCGGGTGTCTTGTGCGGTGTTCGAATTTCGCGGACCGCTTCGAAGGCGATACCTATTGCCGCGGCGACGAGCATCAGCGATACAACGGCAGCCGCTACCGACTCGGCCTTGCCGTACCCAAAGGGATACTCGTCATCGGGGTCGCGCGAGGCGAGTCTCAAACCGCCCCATACAACGAGCGACGCATAGATGTCGGCAGTCGATTCGACGGCGTCGGCAACGAGGGCGTACGTATTCCCAACGATTCCCGCGACAAGCTTCACGAGCGCGAGAACCGCGTTTACGAAGAGGCCAACCTGCGCGAACCGAATGACCTGCCGCTCAGCGTTGCTCAATCGATATCTCCGAAGGGTACGAAAGCGTACATCAACATAACGGCTCCGGTTGCCCTTCGCGGTGGCCTATCGTTAACGGGGACGGTGCATAAATTCACCGTGCCGAATGAGCGACACATACAAACCCGCACAACATCGCGCTACTCCGCTTGAGCGCGCAGTTCTTCATGACGTTACCCAGGCCACACGGCGCCGGCCGATGCTTGGATACGCCATCGCTGTGGGTCTCACTCTTCTTGCGCTCGCCGTCACCGCGCTGCTTCAGCCGCTGTTGTCGCGCGCGGTTTTTCTCGCGTTCTGGCCGGCGATCCTGATAACAGCGTGGCTCGGCGGATTCGGGCCCGCACTTCTGTCGTCGATCGCAGCCGTGGGGCTTGTCGACTATTTCTTCATTCCGCCCCCCGGGTTCAGCCTGCGATCGGGCGACGACGTCGCAACGCTCATTGCGTTTCTTCTCACGGCGGCGATGACGAGCTGGGCGATGACGGTTTTCAACCGCTCGCGCGAGCAGGCGGCAATCGCTGCGATCGAAAATGCAGAGCTGGTAAGACAGCTCGACCAGCAAAGCGCGGAGCTCGCAAACCAGCTGGAAGAATCGCAGGCGATGCAGGAAGAGCTGGAGCTCTCAGCGGAAGAGCTCGCCGAGCGTACGCAGCAGGCGGAGGCGGCGGAAGGATTCTCGCGCGGAATCCTGGAGAGCATATCTGATCCTTTCGTGGTGCAGGACAGTGACTGGCGGTTCCGCTACATCAATGAGTCGGCTGGACAGATCTTGTCCGATCACGGCTCTCCGCAGGAGCTGATCGGCAAAGTTCTGTGGGAAGTGTATCCGGACATTCGCGGGACGAAATTCGAATCCGAGATGAGGCGCGCGCGAGAGACGCGGACGCCAACGACATTCGAGGCGTATTACCCCGGGGTCGACCGGTGGGCTGAACTTCACTGCTATCCACTCCCTGATGGTGGACTTGCTACTCAGTGGAAAAACACAACTCAGCGAAAGCGCGCTGAAGAAGCCAACGGGTATCTCACGCGCGCAACGGAGCTGCTATCATCATCGCTCGACTACGAGTCGACTCTCAACGAAGTGGCGAAGCTGATCGTTCCACACTTCGCGGACTGGTGCGCGATTACAATGGTCGACGACGACGGGCATCTGAAGCAGCTGGCCGTGGCTCATGTCGATCCTGAAAAAGTTGTGTGGGCAAAGGAGCTCAACCAGAAGTATCCGCCGGACCCCAGTGCAACGACCGGAGTGCCGCAGGTAATTCGTACAGGCAAACCGGAGCTGTACCCGGAAATTCCTGAAATCATGCTCGAGGCTGGTGCAGTCGATGCCGAGCATCTCAAGCTCATCCGCGAGATCGGTTTCAGGTCTGCTATGGTAGTTCCGCTCGAAACTTCGCAGAAGGTTCTTGGCGCAATCACCGTCGTTTCGACTACTACGTCCGGGCGCCGCTATACCGACGACGATCTCCGCTTTCTCATGGAGCTCGCGAGACGCTCGGCGCTCGCGGTTGAAAACGCCCGACTCCACCAACGCGAGCAGGAGGCGAGACGCGCGGCCGAAGCGGCGAACCAGGCAAAGACGCAATTTCTCGCGGTAATGAGTCACGAGCTGCGCACTCCGCTGAATGCAATCGGAGGATACGCCGAGCTGCTTCTCATGGGAATTCGCGGACAGGTGTCGGATGATCAGCGCGCGGATCTCGAAAGAATTCAGAGAAGCCAGCGCAATCTTCTTTCGCTCATCAATGATATTCTGAATTACGCGAAGCTCGAGGCCGGGCATGTCGAATTCGACATGAAGCCGGTTCCGCTGCATCCGCTTCTAATGGACCTGGAA
>DASUXX010000357.1:0-3875 GCA_036377755.1 Gemmatimonadaceae bacterium | reverse complement strand
CCACCACGACCACCACGTGTCTTGTTGATCAATGATGCGGCTCTCGCCTTGTCACCACCGGTGCGCACGAGTGCTTCAGCGATCAGGAGATCGTTTTCAGCAGCAAGCACGTATGGGACAGTTCCAGTAAACGGTGCCGGTGAGCTCCAGCTGTGCGAGAAGTAACGAACCGGCGCCCACTGGCTGAAGAAGTACGTACCACGAGCGGGATCGAACGGAATCGTCTGGACAAACCAGAAGTCCGCGCCAGCCTGCTTGATGTCGCCGTTCGCGTCCGGCGTTCCATGCGCGAAGCGCAGGTCCGCGATGGTCGGGAACGGAGGCGGAGTGGTGCTGGTGTAAACCACAGGCTGCGATGGATCAGCGAGCTGAACGACGCGCTGGTCGAGTCGCGCCCATGAGCCCGCGCGCTCGACATAACCCTTGGTCATATCATACCAGAGGTTACCGCCATCTCCGTTGATCTGGAGTGTGAATGGCGCAGATCCAGTCGATATGCCCTTGTCTGCATATGAGAGAACGCGGGCCCAGTCCACTGCTGCAGTCTCCGTCGCATTTCGCGGCGTATATGCGAGCTGGCGCGCAGCCATGGTGTTCGCAGTGCGTGCAACGCGATCAGCGGTCATCTCTACACCACCGGTGAAATCGGCTTCGATCACCCAGTCCTTACCAGTTGCAAGTGCAATTGCCTTGTCATAGCTGGCCAATGCGGCTGCGCTGACTGCGGCATATGGCTGCAATTGGTTCGTTGTCGGATCGGTTTCCTCCGTTACCACAAAACCTCTGTCGAATACGAGCCCGATGTAGCCCATGGTGTTGCCCTGGACCAGATAAGCGAAAGACTTGAATGCCTCCGTCTCATCTTCATCACTCGGCGATTTTGCAACGCGCACTCCACGGCCGATGGCAGAGAGTCCGTCGTTCGCTGCGCCGAGCGCGCTGTACATGCCGTCCCACGACTCCGATGCGACACGGCCATCGGCATTCGCGGAGCTGTTGTTGAATGCAAGGCGCGGCTCCTGTCCATTGAAGCGCGCTCCGTAGTTACCGAACGCCATGGTCATGTTGTCAGCCATGACTCCGGTCGCAATTCCGGTGTAGGGCTCGCACTGATTGAGGCATCCCTGCATTCCAAGGAACCACGTGTTGTACGAGCTGCCGATGAGCTGCCGCACATCAGCGCCGGACGTGATCGCACGACTGACGTCAGGTGCATTCGGATTCGTGACGTTCAAGTCCGGGTTGCAGGCACCGGCGAGTGCGACAATCATCGCGCTGCCAGCCAGTGCCGAAACTCTGTTCATGAGATTCATGGGTTTCATTGTTAGAATCCGATCTCGATCTGGCCGGTGATCTGGCGGTAGCTCGGATAGCGGAATCCGTCGATACGGAAGTTGAAGTCGCCATTCGAGCTGGATTCAGGATCGAATCCGGAATAGTCCGTCCATGTCTTCAGGTTGCGGCCGATGAGCGCGACTTTCACGCTTCTGCCGGTGCCGAGGAAACGGAGCGAGTTGAGGAGCCGCGGGCTTACGCTGTAGCTGACAGAAAGCTCACGAAGCTTCATGTAGCTGCCATCTTCAACGAAGTAGCTGTTGGGCTCGAGATTGTTGTAAAGGCCGATGCTGTAATACTGCAGCGCCTTCTTGTTCTCCTGCGGCTTGCCGGTCTGATCGATCGCAGCATGACGGCGGTCCTGGAACATCCACTGCTTGGTGAAGTTGTAGATGTTTCCGCCACGCGTTCCGTCGAGGAGTCCGTAGAGCGTGAATCCACCGACGCGAATCGTGTTCGCAAAGCCGAACGAGAAGTCAGGGTTCACGTCACCGATCTTCACGCTGTTCGATCCGTTTGCATCGACATACGCGATCAGTCTTTCGTCGACAGTGCCGCGAGTTCCTTTTGCAACGACATATCCTTCGTCGTTGATCTCGTAAAGCGCGTTGAGATCCTTGCCTGCGTTGTTCGGATTGTCAGCGAGCTCTTCGATCGTGCGTGCCCAGCGCTGGCCGTAGATCACGCCAAGCTGTTCACCACTCTTGTAATAGAAGATGTTCTGTCCCTGCGATGTCGAGCCCACACGGAACGCAGCACGATTGAGCTCGTCGATCTTCTGACGTGAACGCTCGCCTGTGATGTTGGCCGTCCAGCTGAAGTTCGGGCGCTCGATCGCGCGGATCTGGAGCGATCCTTCCATCGTGCGACCACCGATGCGTGCCGCATTCTGATACTGTGCAGTGAATCCGCCGGACTGCGCCAGCGAAAGCGGCACGAGAAGGAAGGCACCGTCGGTGTGACGATCCGACTTCACGTACTCCAAGTCGAAGCGATCGAGGAATGTCGCATTGATGCCGACTTCGTTCTCTGTCTGTTTCGCCGGCTCGAGGTCAACGTTGCCGAGCGTGAACTTCGAGAGATTACCAGAGGACACGGTATAAGTTTCGTACTGATACTCGAACCCGGGCCGCAGGCCGGCTGTACCGCGAGCTGCACGGATCTTGAGGTCCTGGAATCCAGGGATCTTGAAATCCTGGCTGATTCTCCACGCGCCGGATACACCGTAATAGTTGGCCCATCGATTTGCGGAGCCGAACAGTGACGATCCATCGCGGCGGCCGACGAGCTGCACGAGATAGCGATCGCCGTAGTTCAGGTTTTGAACAATGTTGCCATTGATCGTGCGAATTGTCTCGATGCTCGATGTCGTGCCGAGGTTCGCAGGATCGCCAGCCTGAAGATCGGGAACCGATCCAACCATGAGACGGCCGGTGTTGGTCTGGAACTCGTTGTTCTTCTCGTCCTCGTACTGATACGTTACGCGGGTCGCCGAGTGCAGCTGACCGAGCGTAAAGTTGGCGAGCGCGCTTACCTGCGAGTTCTGTGACTGATAGTTGTACGTATTGAGTGCAAGTGAGCCTTCAGTCTGCGCGTCTTCCTCAGTGTTGTTCTGGTCGAGGAGTCCTCTGTCGAGGAAGTTCGACGTGCGGCGGTTCAGGCGATCGGTCCCATAGGATCCATCGAGCGTCAGCCAGCCGAACGGACGATAGCGGCCCGAGAACGAGCCGATGATGCGCTCGCGGCGGTCGTTATAGCTGCGCTGGAAAAGATCGAGTAGAGGATTTCCACGCGCCGTTCCACCTGCATAAGAAGGCGGCAGCGCATTCGAGTACTTCTTGCCGCAGGCTTCTTCAGTTGGATTCGAGCGATCGCATGCTGCTGTTGCATTTGGATAGAGGAGGTCGAGATCAGGCGGCGCCTGGAGCAGTGCGAAGAACGTCGACGTAGATCCCGCAGTGGTTGCAGGTGTGCCGTCGTTGTTCGAGAGCCCATATGTAATCGCTGCCGAGATGTCGGCCTTGTTTCCGATTCCCTGATCGAGGTTGATGCGCGCGTTATGACGGCGGAATCCCTCGAGCAGCGGCAGAATACCGCGATCGGTATCACGGGTGAAGCTCGCTGAGAAGTTTGTATTCTCGCGGCGCATTCCAATCTGCGCGTAATTCGTTACCGTGCGCCCGTCGCGCAGATTCAGCTTGAGCTGATCGCGCCACGTTCCCTCAGGGAAAGGATTGTCGATGTAATTGTCGGCTTTGATGATTCTCGTTCCAGTCCCGCTGAGCTTGAACGTTCCATCGCTGTTGAGCTCAAACGGGTGATGCTGGAGCAGCGGCACCCAGTGCTCGACTGAACTCGTGCCGAACTCGTTGCGCGTGAGGAAAGTCACCTTTCCCTCAGGCGCATCCTTTCCGCGTCGCGTGGTGACGTTGATGACGCCGGAAGCTGCGGCCGATCCGTACGTATTCGCCGATGCACCGCCCTTCAGGACTTCAATGGACTCGATGTCGTTACCGCTCAAATCCTGAAGTCCATTCTTG
>DASUXX010000356.1:0-4217 GCA_036377755.1 Gemmatimonadaceae bacterium | reverse complement strand
AGCGCGGCCTCAGTTTGCACTCGATGTCGGGAGATTCACAGCCGGCTCGATGATCTCCGAGCTCGCGTTGCGTGCGTCGAGCGATGAATCCGCGCAGGGAATGTTCGATTCAGTCGAGCTCGCGCTCGACGAGCTTGCGCGTGCTGATGCAGACGACACGGTCAGCGCTGCACTTGCCGGGGCGTGGCACATGGTGTCGACGCTGGGCTTTACTCCGTCGCTCGACGTATGCGCTAATTGCCACGCCGATATTCCCCCTGACGCGGACGCAGCATTCTCACATTCCGCGGGAGGAGCGTTGTGTGGCAGATGTGCGCGTCTCGCATCCGGAACGCGACTCATTCCGAATGCTGCGCGCGACGCACTTCGAGAATGGATTGGGGGAAGCTCAGCGCCGCGCGTGCGCGGACCCGAAGCACGCGCACATCAAAGATTGTTTCGTGAATTCTTCTCCGAGCACCTCGGCGACAGGCGCGAGCTGAAAGCGTACGGGGTGTGGGAACAGGGAGCCTGGACCGCGGCGTGATTCTCGGAACTGCTGGCCACATCGATCATGGCAAGACTGCGCTGGTGCGCGCGCTCACTGGCGTGGATACCGATCGCCTTCCTGAAGAGAAGCGTCGCGGCATAACGATCGATCTGGGCTTCGCTCCCCTGGAGATTGATGGCATAGGCACTATTGGAATTGTCGACGTGCCAGGACACGAAGCATTCATCCGAACGATGCTCGCCGGCGCCAGCGGTATCGACCTCGCGATGCTCGTTGTTGCAGCAGACGAGGGTGTGATGCCGCAGACGCGCGAACATCTGGAAATCCTGTCGCTGCTGGGAATCCGGAAGGGTGTTATTGCGATCACGAAGAGCGATCTGGCCGATGACGAGTGGAAGTCTCTCGTTCAGGATGATATTCGCACACTCACGCGCGACACGTTCCTTTCAGATGCGGAGATCGTTTTTGTTTCCGCTCTCACTGGCAGCAACGTGAGTGAGCTCAAGGATGCGATTCGTCGCGCCGCGTCAACTGTCGAAGGAAATCGGAAAGACGATCTGTTTCGCATGCCGATCGACAGAGCGTTCACGGTAAGGGGAACCGGCACGGTTGTAACCGGAACCGTATGGAGTGGATCGCTCGAGCGTGATCGATATGCGCGCATCGAGCCGGGTGGAAAACAGTTTCGCGTGCGGGCGATTCAGTCTCATGGGCACAATGTCGATACAGCGACACCGGGAACCCGCACGGCTGTTGCTCTCGCGTCGAGCGAGATCGAAGACGCGGGACGCGGAGCGAATCTGATTTCCGATCCGCATTGGATTCCGACGACACGCATCGATGTAGTTCTAACTCTCCATGAGAATTTTTCTCCAACGCCGCGCACTCGCGTCCGGTTTCACGCTGCCACCGCGGAAACCGGAGCGCGGTTGTCGCGACTTCGCGCACTGGAGGATGGAACTCTTTCCAGCCGGCTCGTGCTGGATGAGCCAATTCTCGCGCGAGCACAGGAGCGTTTCGTGATTCGCCTGCCGTCGCCACCCACAACAGTTGGAGGAGGCGTCATCGTCGACCCGTATCCTTCACGAATGAGAAAGGCGCCACATCGGGAGGTGTCGCTGGAAGGTCGCCTTGCGGAGATCCTCGGTGAGGCGGGGCCGATGGGAGTGAAGCGAGCCCTTCTCCCGATACGAACCGGTTATAGTGAAACCGCGGTTCGCAATGCGCTCGGATCTGTCAACGCAATGGAAGTTGGAGAACTCGTGATCTCTCCAAATGCGATCACCCTTCTCGAAGACAGAATCATCCGGCTGCTCGCTATCGAAACCGCAAACCATCCGCTCGAGGATGGTGTCTCATTGCAGACACTGAGAATGGCAGGAAAAGCTCCGGAGCAGGTGATCGACTTTGTGTTCGATCGTCTAATAATGAAGGGCTCGATCGAGGTGTCTGGATCACTCGCCCGGCCAGCAGGCTGGAAATCGCGGCTGAGTGTGAGGGATCAGGAGGTGAGTGACGCAATCCTGCATGCGATTTGCACTCAGGGCGCGGAGCCGCCGACGGTAGGAGAGCTTCAGTCGAAGTTTGGGAGCGCCACATCCGCACTGATTCGTCGGCTCGAGCGGCAGGGTGATGTGAAACGGGTATCAGAGGATCGGTACTATTCGGCGGCGGCTGTGGAACAGATGGTAGGGAGCCTCAGGGCCTGGGCAGACACAGGGCGAAGGTACAGCCCGTCTGAGCTGAAGGAGGTGCTTGGGGTGTCGAGGAAGTTCCTGATTCCGTTTCTGGAGTTCTGTGACCGAACGGGCGTTACAGAACGTCAGGGCGATGGAAGGGTAGTAAGAAGTGCAGGTTAGCTCGCTGGAATGAACGCTAAGGCAT
Organism: Gemmatimonadaceae bacterium; assembly: GCA_036377755.1. Classification (GTDB taxonomy): domain Bacteria; phylum Gemmatimonadota; class Gemmatimonadetes; order Gemmatimonadales; family Gemmatimonadaceae; genus UBA4720. Next base: position 1,843 of record DASUXX010000356.1, on the reverse strand, counting down.
GGGTATGGAGCCTGGACAGCTTGACACCCTGTCATACTGACCGTAGGTTGGCCGAAGTGTACGTTCCTTACAACCAGTTTTTCGAGGGTATTTTCTAAAACTTTCCTTGTCAGCAGTGGAGCAAAAATGAAACACCTGTGGGTAGCACTAGTAGTGCTTGCCCTCAGCGCGTTCATGCCAGGCAAGCTGTCGGCACAGGGATCAACCCAAACCGGCAGGGTGCGAGGCACCGGGGTCGAGTTGGGTCAGAATTACCCTAACCCATTCAATCCGGAGACGAAGATCCCGTTCAGCATTGGCGATGGCGCCGGCTGCGCGGATCCGAGCAGACTATACCGCGTAAGCCTCAAGATCTACAACGTTCTGGCGCAGCCAGTCGCTGTGCCGGTCCTGCAGGGCGGAGCGGGGAATGTCGCTGGGGGAGAGCCGATCGACCACCTGTTCCTTACGTGTGGTCAGTACACGGCTTACTGGGATGGAAAAGATGCAAAGACGCAGCAGGAAGTCGCATCTGGAGTCTACCTCTATCGCCTGGAAGTCGATGGAAAACCGCTCGTAAAGAAGATGCTGGTCAGCAAATAATGAAAAGCCCCGTCGTTGATCCGGCGGGGCTTTTCGTTTGGCGAAGAAAATATGCCGATCGACGTGACAAGTCGGTCAATATGACAGACTTTTAGGGCACCCCGATTGCACCCTCGGTGCACCATGATCAACCCAGACAAGCTCACAGTAAAATCCGGCGAGGCAATCAACGACGCGGTAGCGCTCGCCCGCCGTGCAGGCAATCCGCAGGTCTATGACCTTCACTTGCTCCTTGCTCTTCTCGCGCAGGATGAAGGAATCGTCGTCCCCGTTCTGCAAAAGCTCGGCGTCAGTGTCGCATCCGTTCGCGACCAGGCTGAGAAAGAAGCGGCACGATATCCAAAACAGACCGACGCACAGCCGAATCTTTCGCGCGAGCTCAACCAGGTATTCGATCGCGCCGAAAAAGACGCAAAAGAACTCGGCGACGATTTCGTTTCCACCGAACACCTGCTCCTCGCACTGAGCGATGTCAAAGGCACTGACTCCCGTCGTCTTCTTAACGAATCGGGCGCAACGAGAGAGAATCTCCTTGAAGCGCTGCAGCAGGTTCGTGGATCTCATCGCGTCTCCGACCAGAATCCGGAAAACCAGTATCAGGCACTTCAGCGCTACACGCGCGATCTCACAGACGCAGCGCGCAAAGGCAAGCTCGATCCCGTTATTGGACGCGACGAAGAAATCCGCCGCGTCATTCAGGTGCTCTCGCGACGCACGAAGAACAATCCCGTTCTCATCGGTGAGCCCGGCGTTGGCAAGACTGCAATCGCTGAAGGTCTCGCGCAGCGAATCACAAACGGCGACGTACCGGAATCACTTCGCGACAAAAGACTTCTCTCCCTCGACCTGGGCGCACTCATAGCGGGCGCCAAATACCGCGGTGAATTCGAGGAGAGACTCAAGGCGGTCCTGAAAGAGATCACGGAAGGCGAAGGAAAATTCGTCGTGTTCATCGACGAGCTGCACACACTCGTCGGAGCAGGAAAAGCAGAAGGCTCGATGGACGCGGGCAATATGTTGAAGCCAATGCTCGCGCGCGGTGAGCTGCGAGTTGTCGGTGCAACAACGCTCGACGAATATCGCAAGCACGTCGAGAAAGACGCAGCTCTCGAGCGTCGCTTTCAGCCCGTATTCGTCGGTGAACCGAGTGTCGAGAGCACCATTGCGATTCTGCGTGGGCTCAAAGAGCGATATGAAGTCCATCATGGAGTCCGTATCACCGATGGCGCAATCGTGGCCGCCGCAACTCTATCGAATCGCT
>DASUXX010000355.1:0-2267 GCA_036377755.1 Gemmatimonadaceae bacterium | reverse complement strand
AGTGCGGAACCACAGCGTTAGAACAGGCAGAAGAACGAGATACACGAACGACGCGAGCGTTGCATCCCACATGGAGACGGCGACCGCGGAGCGCAGATATGGAACGTTGAGAAGTCCGCGCCAGTGAAGCTGAACATTCTGGACGAATCCGTGCGACCACCGCTTGAGCTGGCGGCTCATGAACCGGAATGAATGCGGCTCTATAGGATAGCAGACGGCTTCAGGAACGAAATTCACCTTCTCACCGCTTTGATACAGCGACCAGGTAAGGTCCATGTCTTCGGCGAGTGTGCGTGTTCCCCAGCCGCGATGGGCAACCAGCGTATCTGTACGATACATCGAGAAGCATCCCGATGAGATCAGCGGCTTCTCGTAATATTCCTGCACCTGCTTATAAAATGTGAACGCAAAGAGATATTCGACGTACCTGCCGCGCTCCCACAGCGTTCCTACGTTCCGCGGAATTACAAAACCGCAGGCAGCCGCAACCCCACTCTCCTCGAGTCGTGCAAGCAGCTTCTCGATAGCATCGGGCGCGAGAGTAGTATCGGCATCGATCGCCATCGTGTAGCGGGTGCGGACAAAAGGCAGCGCAAAATTCTGTGCGCCCGCCTTGGATCCTGTGTTAACGGGCGGGCGTATTACCCGAACTCCAAGCGCCGCTGCAACCTCACTCGTTTTATCTGTCGAACAGTCGTCCACGACGACGATCGACTCCGCGAGTACGGTCTGTGCAAGAAGGCTCTGGATCGTATCCGCAATGGAATCACCCTCATTATATGCGGGGATGATCACAGTGAGCGGTGCGGTGCGCTGCAGGATTCTTGACACGCTTCTCCGTATTCGGTTAGGTATGCGAAATGACCCACAATAAGACTTCCCAGGACCGGGGTTCGGTCACATCTCGCACTGGCGGGCCGGTAAGCCAGTTCATTCGCCACCACTACAGGCATTTCAACGCGGCGGCGCTCGTCGACGCTTCAGACGCATACACCGAACACCTCGAAAAGGGTGGCCGGATGCTGATGACGGTCGCCGGCGCGATGAGCACGGCCGAGCTCGGGGTCTCCCTCGCCGAGATGATACGGCAGAACAAGGTGCACGCGATCAGCTGCACAGGCGCCAATCTCGAGGAAGACATCTTCAACCTCGTCGCGCACGACTATTACGAGCGCGTGCCGCATTATCGCGATCTCACGCCGCAGGATGAGCAGGGACTTCTCGACCGGCACATGAACCGTGTGACCGACACATGCATTCCGGAAATGGAAGCGATGCGCCGGATCGAGAAAGTCGTTCTCGACGAATGGGTTGCCGCTGATCAGCGCAATGAGCGCTGCTTTCCGCACGAGTTCATGTACCGGATCCTGAAAAACGGCTCACTCGAAGGCAGCTATCAGATCGATCCGAAGAACTCGTGGATGATCGCCGCGGCGGAAAAAAATCTCCCGATGTTCGTTCCCGGCTGGGAAGACTCCACGCTCGGCAACATGTATGCAGGCCATTGTATCTCCGGTGATGTGAAGAACGTTCACACGGTGCGCACCGGTATCGAGTACATGACCCAGCTCGCAGACTGGTACACGAACAACGCGAGTGACGAGAGCACGATGGGTTTTTTCCAGATCGGCGGCGGAATCGCTGGTGATTTCCCGATCTGCGTAGTGCCGATGCTGCACCAGGATCTGCAGCGCGACAACATTCCTGTGTGGGGTTACTTCTGCCAGATCTCGGATTCGACTACGAGCTACGGATCGTACTCGGGTGCGGTGCCGAATGAGAAGATCACGTGGGGCAAGCTCGCAGTCGATACTCCGAAGTTCATCATAGAGTCGGATGCGAGCATCGTAGCGCCTTTGGTCTTCGCGCTTGTACTCGGGTGGTAAATCGAGAGAAGTGACACTGCTCGCTTCCAGGATTTTCGCGTAGGGCGTCTGCCGTTGTCCGCCGGCCGTTCGCCGTTTTACGGACCACGGATGACGGACCACGGCAAACGCCTTACGCGAAAATCCAGACCCCGACCTTAGTTCTTATCTCGCTCCCGCGGTAATGTCACGCGGAAAGTGCTCCCCTCCCCAAGCTTCGATTCGACAGCAATCGATCCTCCGAGCATGTCGACAAACTGACGCGTCACCGCGAGACCAAGTCCTGTTCCGCCCGCGCGACGCGTTGTGGTCTGCTCCACCTGCCAGAAGGGCTCGAAGATTTTTTCCATGTGCTCTTCACCAATGCCGACGCCCGTGTCGGACACCATGAATTCGACAACA
>DASUXX010000354.1:0-4953 GCA_036377755.1 Gemmatimonadaceae bacterium | reverse complement strand
AAGCGCTTCGCTCAGTTCACGCACAATTCCGCTAACGGGCTTTGTGGCGCAGGGGACAAGCACCCGGGTCACTCCACGTACAATCCCGCTAACGGGCTGGACTGCCTCTCCACCGCGAGGAAAGAAATGAAAATGCGAATCGCACATTCCATCATCGCCGGCATTCTTCTCGTCGCTGTAGGAGATATTCGCCCTGCAGAAGCACAAACTGTTGGAGACGTGACTTTCACAGTTCCCCTCAACATCACTCAGATGTCACCCGACATCAGCAAAGTCGCAATCTGGTGCAAGATCACCGGCCCGGCCATCACCAATCGGTCCGGCAACATCGGCGCCCAAGTTGAATTCGTCCCTCAAGGGGGGCAGGTCGTGACTACAGCTTCCGTCGTTGTCTCCTGGCCGCAAACCGACCTCACCAATCCTGCTGGCACGCAAGCCAGTTACAGTTGCACGCTCTCAGGATTCAGCAACTCATTGCAGCGCTGGGATGTCTTTCGCGAAGACCATCCTACACCAGCCTTCCGGCTGAAGCCGACGCCGACGGAATTGACTGGCACGTTCGTCTGGTAGCGCTCAGGGCATTTTTCTTTCGCGCGCGTGCCGATGCTCGCAGCGGAGGAGATCGAGGCCCTGATAGATGCTGCCGAGCAACTCCAGGACCTGCGTATCCCGCCCGGTAATCGATTGGAAAAGCTAAAAGGCGATCGCGCACGTCAGCACAGCATTCGGATCAACGATCAATGGCGCAGCTGCTTCCGCTGGAAGGACGGAAATGCATTTGACGTTGCCATCGTCGATTATCACTGAGGATACCTTCATGGCACATCGAAAGCTTGCACCAATTCATCCCGGCGAGGTTCTCTCTCCCGGCTTTCTGGAGCCTCTCGGCATATCGCAGTACCGCCTTGCCAAGGACATCAGTGTTCCCGCCCGGCGCATAAACGAAATCGTTCATGGAACGCGCGCTATTTCTGCGGATACCGCCATCCGCCTGGCTCGCTACTTCGGGACCAGTGATCGCTTCTGGCTCAACTTGCAGGCACGCCACGATCTCGAGGTTGAACGAGATCATCTTGGCGACAAGCTCGAGAAAGAGGTCCGGGTCCTGGCCCGCTTTAGCTGACGGACGTATATGAAGTTGAAAGTCATCTGATATCCTGCCGCGTTCCTTAGGAAGGAGACGCAGCTTCACCGAATCATTTCGGGAGGCACGATGACTTTCGTTGGACTGGATCTCCACAAGCGCTACAGCACTGCCTGCCCGCTCACCGATAAATGCGATGTGCTTGCAGAAGTGCGCCGGATGCGGGACTGACACTTGCTCAACACTACCAACTGCTGGCGGAGTGAGCTAAAAAATTACTCGTGCTTGCTCATGAATTGCTTCATGTAGCTCTCGACGAGATCGGGGTGCGAAATGAAGATGAGGTGTCTCGCACCGGGAATACTCACCGTTTCTGATCCCCTTAGCTCCCGCGTTACGAATTGTCTGTGCGCAATCGCGACAGGGTCATTCGTTCCTGCGAAGATGAAGATCGCCGGCGCGTTAACCTTCGCAAACGGCGTCCGCTCTCCCGCTGCAATTTCCGCCTGCATCTTTCCCGGCACCGGATTGTAGTTGCCGAGGTAGGGGTTGAATCCCTCGTAGAAATATGATGCGCGGACAGCCTGCTCCGTGTTGTCTGTCAATCCAACCCGCTGCCGGTATGCCCACGCCGCTTTCGGGGAAGCTGAGTCTTGATCAGTCGGCATGATTCTCTGTGGAGATGGCGATGCGGGCTGCGCAGCTACTACTCCGAGAGCTTTTCGTATCGAATCTTCGGCTACCCTGTCGGAACCCGCATCCAGATAAATCAGGCCAACCACACGGTCGGGATACATCGCACCAAAGTGCGTGAGTTCATAACCGCCGATCGAGTGTCCCACGAGAACGGCGCGACGGATATTCATCGAATCCATCACCGTACGAATATCACGAGCAAGGGTCGGCTGATCGTAACCGCTATCAGGATGTGACGACTCCCCAAATCCGCGGCGGGTAATCGCAATCACCCGGTGATCCTTCGTGAAGCGCCGCGCAAAATCATCCCACACGTGCGCGTTGTTTCCTATGCCACTCAGGAAAATCATCGGAGTCCCGCTGCCTCCAAAATCGAGGACGTGAATCTTCACCCCCGGTGCAGTAGCGACGCCGAATGCACGGTGAGGTGCGGGATCTACCCAGCCGTCATCGGGAACTGCACGCGCCGGAACGGGTGCGATATATCCCAATCCCGTCGGTGAAATTCGTGGTGTCGATGCTGGCGCGCTGCTGCATGCAGCCGCGATGATCGCAACGAAAAGGCAATGTCCAGTTCTCATCCTTTGACCCTGTGCGAAGGGAGCGATGTCGAGCATCAAGTGTAAATATTGCGATCGAGAAGGCGGAAGGAGTCAAGGTGAATCCTTTCTGCCGAGGAACTGAAGCAGCAGGTCGCCGCAATCCTCGTGACCCGTTTATGTTGAAGAGTCATCACCGCTCCCGCGATCACACACGCACGCGCGAAGCTTTTTCCACCAGTCAGCTACTTTTTGCCAATGCCGGTCCGCCTTCAACGTTTTGCACTTCCCGCCATCGTCGCTGCCATTATTGGCTGCTCAGCCGAGGCTGCCCGCACTGACAGCGCCCCAACGACTGTCGCCGTTGACAGCGGCTCTCCGACCGCCGGAACGGCCAGTGCCGTAACGGCCAATTCGAGTGCGCCCGTCGATTCCGCGTCGTCACAGGTGGTTGCGGACGAACCGAACAATGCCGCCTCGCAGAACCCATCGGCCGCAGCGGATACCAAGACTGTCGGCACCTTGATTCCGGGACGGTCGAAGCAGGATCAGTCGACGTTCAACGCCGCGATCCGTGCAGGTGAGCGCGCGCTGCCGACCTGGCCAAAGGGACCTGCTGCGAACCCCGGCGCGCTGCTGCCGCAGAACCGGATCATCGCCTACTATGGAAATCCGCATTCGAAGAAAATGGGCGTGATCGGCGAATATCCTGAGCAGCAGATGCTTCAGATGCTCGATCGCACCGTAGCTCAATGGAAGGCAGCGGATCCAGCGACGCCGATCATACCGGCGATTCATCTCGTATCTGTCGTCGCGCAGGGTTCGCCGGGCTCAGATAACATGTGGCGCCGCCGTGAGACGCCGGAGATGATCGAGCGGACTTATAAATGGGCGCAAAGTCGCAAGGGCATACTCTTCCTCGACATTCAGGCGAGTCACAGCACACTGCAGCAGGAACTCCCGCCGCTCCTCAAGTATCTCGAGCGCCCCGACGTGCACCTCGGCATCGACCCTGAGTTCTACATGCACTACAAGCGCGAAGGGTTGAGACCGAGCTCGAAGGTCGGACAGATGTACGCGAAGGACGTGAACTACGTAATCAGTACGCTTGATAAACTCGTAACTGACAAGAAGCTTCCGCCCAAGATCCTCGTCGTGCATCGCTTTCGCGAAGACATGGTACCCGATGCCGAGCAGATCCGCCCAACGAAGAACGTGCAGGTGGTGATGCACATGGATGGGTGGGGGCCGGCATGGCTCAAGTTCGATTCGTACAACCACTATATAGTCAGGCACCCAGTGCAGTACACGGGGTTCAAGCTGTTCTACCACAACGACACGAAGGCGGGCGGCGCATTGCTTACGCCGAAGGAGTTGCTGCAGCTTCGTCCGAAGCTGAGCTACATCCAGTATCAATAAGGCTGATAATGTGAGCTCGACCGTTCCTCTCTCAGTACTCGATCTCGCGCCGATCGTAAAGGGAGGAACGCCCGCTCAGTCTTTTCGCAATTCCGCCGATCTTGCTCGGCGAGCTGAACAGTTAGGATACCACCGTTTCTGGGTCGCTGAGCATCACGGAATACCGGGCGTTGCAAGTGCTGCGACGGCAGTTGTGATCGCGCACGTTGCTGCAAACACATCGACTATCCGAGTTGGCGCGGGCGGCATCATGCTGCCGAATCACTCGCCTCTAGTCATTGCCGAGCAGTTCGGCACACTCGAAGCGCTCTTCCCCGGGCGCATCGATCTCGGGCTGGGCCGCGCTCCAGGCTCGGATCAGATCACTGCGCGCGCGCTGCGTCGAAGTCATGCGGCTGCGGATGCATTTCCGAATGACGTCGCGGAGCTGATCGCATTGCTCGAGCCGGCTGAGCCAGGTCAGATAGTACGCGCTGTGCCCGGCGAAGGAACGCGAGTGCCGATCTGGATTCTTGGGTCGAGTCTGTTCGGTGCGCAGCTCGCGGCGGCGATGGGCCTTCCGTTCGCATTCGCCTCACACTTTGCACCAACGCACATGATGCAGGCGATCGAGATTTATCGCGCGCACTTTCGTCCGTCGGAGCGATGCGAACGTCCGAGAGTTATGCTTGGTGCGATGATTGTCGCGGCAGACAGCGACGATGAAGCGCGGCGGCTCTTCTCGTCTGTCATCCAGACATTTGTTGCGCTGCGTCGCGGTCAGCCGATCGAAGTACCGCCGCCGGTTGATGACATCGAGAGCACACTCACGCCCTTCGATCGCGCGCAGCTCGAGCCGATTCTCTCACACGCCATCGTCGGTGGTCCCGAGCGTGTACGATCGGGACTCATGGATCTCATTGCTCGCACGAGCGCAGACGAAGTGATCGTCGCTGCACAGATCCATGATCACGCGGCGCGGGTCCATTCATATGAGATCGTTGCCAGTGTGCAGCGCGATCACTGAATTCGGTTGCCTGCGTAGGGTCTCAAAGCTTCAATTGACGGAGAAGCGCTACGAATCGCGGATTCCCGTGATAGCGTTTGAACCAGGGCTGCGTCGGGATTGAATACATCCAGTCCGAGTGCTTCGTAACACCGAGCTCGAGCTGGTTGAGCACAGCTGAGTCGTCATCAAATGCGGAAAGCGCCATTGCAGCATAGAACGGATCGATC
>DASUXX010000353.1:0-4968 GCA_036377755.1 Gemmatimonadaceae bacterium | reverse complement strand
CGGCGGACCAGCCGGTTCGTCCGCGGGATATTTCCTCGCCAAGGCAGGCATGGAAGTCACGCTGATCGACCGGGCACATTTCCCGCGCGACAAGACATGCTCGGAATACCTGAGCCCACAGGCAAGCAGGATACTCGCTGCGATGAACGTGCTCGACGCTGTCGAGAGCACAGGAGCGGCGCAGCTCGCAGGGATGCGCGTTCATGCACCGAACGGTGCGACCATCAAGGGAAACTTCAAAGGAGATCACGGATTTCGCGGCTTCCGTGATCGCGGTCTCGCGGTGAGGCGAACGGTTCTCGATGCAATGCTCCTGGAACGCGCAAAGCAAGCAGGAGTTACGGTTCGCGAAGGAGTAAGAGCGACTGACATCATCCGTGATGCATCGGGTCCGGTTCGCGGCATAAAAGGAATCGATGAAGCTGGACAACAGATATCGATTCAATCCGATCTCGTTATCGGCGCAGATGGATTGCGCTCGGTAATCAGTCGCAGACTCGGCCTCATCAAGCCGGCGCGATGGCCAAAGCGAATCGCGCTCGTCGCGCACTACGCGGGGGTGGCTCACGATGGCGCGTACGGCGACATGTACGTAGACCGCGGCGGGTACTGCGGAATTGCATACCTCGGCAACAAAGTCACCAACGTCGCCGTCGTCATTCCCGTATCGCGCGCTGCAGAAGTTGCCGTCGATCGCACTGAGTTTCTCGAGAGCTGGATTGCAGAGCGCCCGCGCCTGGCGGAGCGTTTCACGAATGCGACACGAATCGATCCAGTTCGAGCTACTGGTCCCTTCGCGACGTCCGCAAAGCGTGCCGCGGTCGAGGGAGCCGCACTTGTCGGAGATGCTGCAGATTTCTTCGACCCGTTTACGGGCGAAGGGATCTACACGGCGCTGCGCGGTGGAGAGCTGCTCGCAAGCCTCGTTGCGGATCCGCTTCGCGGAAACCAACCGACGAACAACGCGCTGCGTGAATATGATCGAGCAAGGCGAAAGGAATTTTCAGGGAAATGGACCGTTGAAAAACTCGTCGGAGCCGCGGTTGCTTTGCCTCCCATGATCAATCGTGCAGCGAATGTGCTGTCGCGACGGCGCGACATGGCAGATCTCCTCGTTGGAGTTGCCGGCGATTTCGTTCCCGCCGGTGAGGTTCTGCGCCCCGGATATTTGTTGAATCTTCTCTTCGCACCGCCGGGTCGCGCATGAGCGTACACGAAAGCGCATTTCGCTCTGTACTCGGCAGATTTGCGACCGGCGTCACTGTGATTACGACACGAGATCGCAGGGGTCGAGATGTTGGCATGACGGTGAGCGCATTTTCATCGGTGAGTCTCGATCCGCCGCTGGTGCTGATCTGCATCGGACACGAAGCATCCGCATACAATACTCTCTCGAAAGCAACGCATTTCATCGCGAATATTCTCAGCGAAGGCCAGGAGGCAATCGCACGGCGATTTGCCGAGAGCGGCGGAGATCGATTCGATGGAATTGGATACGATCGCGGGCAGAATGGCTGCGCAGTTCTCTACGATGTTCTGGGATACCTCGAATGCCGCATCGTCTCGCGATATGAAGAGGGAGATCACGACATAATCGTCGGATCGGTGGACGTTGCAATGTCGGATGAAGGAAAGCCGCTCCTTTATTATCGCGGCGGATATGCGCAGCTCGAGAGATAGCGGGTGACCGCGCTTACTCCCGCTCGGCGCCGCGGCGTCGAGATACTCGACGATCCCTCAGTAGATCCCGGCCTGATGCGGCGATCGATGCGCGACGTGGAGCGCGCAAATACCTACTTCGGTGGTCGGCGCGCTGCGCTCGCGGAGCTGGACCGGACACTGAAGGAGCTTCCGTCAGGTTCAACTTTCCTCGATGTAGGCACTGGCAGAGGAGACATTGCTGCCGCAGTGAAAACCCGCGCGCGTGAGCTCGGAAAGACGGTGCGCACGATCGGCATCGACATGTCACTCCCGTTGATCGAGGAAGCAAAAGCTGGAAACGACCTCGCAGTGCGCGGGAACGCACTGGCGCTTCCGTTCCGCAATAGTTCGGTCGACGTCGTCTTTGCTTCACAGGTTCTACATCACTTTCCGGAACCCTCGGCGGTTGCGATGGTGCGCGAGATGAATCGTGTAGCTCGCCGGCGCGTAGTTATCAGTGACCTCAGGCGCAGTGTTGTCGCAGCAACCGGGCTGTGGGTCGGATCATTCCTTCTTGGATTTCACCCGGTGAGCCGTCACGATGGCGTTGTCTCGGTCATGAGAGGTTTCCTTCCGTTTGAGCTCGAAGAGATTGTCGTGCGAGCGACTGGCAAGCGGCCGATCGCCACGCGGCGGCTCGGATTTCGTCTTACCACAAGCTGGGTTCCAGTACCATGACCGTGCCAACGATAGATCCCATCGAGCTCGGTCCGCTGCCGCTCGGCCGCCCGATGGAGACGGTCGACAAGAGGTTCGTGAAAGCGCCATGGCGTACTATCTTCCGTCTGGCGAAAGACGTCGAAGAGTGGCCGACTCATTTATCCCACTACCGCTACGTCAGGTTTAAGAAGCGCGCGAGTGACGGCGGAGGGATTGTTGAGATGGCGGCCGACCGTCCATTTGGCCCGCTCGGGTGGCCCACGTGGTGGCTCTCGGAGATGGCTGTCGATGAGGGCGCTCCATCGATCCGATTCCGCCACATCGGGGGTATAACGAAAGGCATGGACGTGGAGTGGACTTTCCGCGCTTCATCGGGCGGAACCGACGTTACGATCACTCACGTCTGGGACGGTCCACCAGTTCCGCTCATTGGAATACCCGCAGCAACAGTAGTAATTGGACCGATATTCATTCATGGAATTGCGTCGCGCACGCTGGCCGGACTGGCCGCCGCGGCTGAGAAGGAGATTTGATTGTCGAAGCGTAGAGTTGTAATCACCGGAATCGGTGCAGTCACACCCATTGGATCCACGGTCGAAGGACTATGGGAGGGCCTTCGCCGCGAGAAATCCGCGGTGGGCTCCATCACGCGCTTCGATCCAAGCATTTTCAAAAGTCACAACGCTGCCGAGGTGAACGACTTCGACGCGACAGACTGGCTGGAAAAGAAGAGAGCAAAGCGACTCGACCGATATGGTCACTTCTCCGTCGCTACTGCGCAGATGGCGATTGCCGATGCGGGGCTCGATCTCCAGAAGGAAGACAAAGAACAGATCGGCTCGACGATGGGCAGCGCGCTTGGCGGACTTCAGTTCGCTGAAGGCCAGCTCGATCTGTACCTGCGCGAGGGGATTCGTTCAGTAGATCCGATGCTCGCGCTGTGTGTCTTTGGTGGAGCAGCGAGCTGCAACATTGCAATCGAGCTCGGTGTGAGCGGGCCGAATTCGACCAACTCGATGAGCTGTGCGTCCGGCACCCTCGCGGTCGGTGAAGGATTCCGCCTCATTCGCGATGGGTATGCGGATGTCATGATTGCGGGGGGTGCAGAAGCGCCGCTTGCGCCGCTCTGCTTTGGCGCATTCTCCATCATTCGCGCCATGTCGACGCGCAACGATGATCCGGAAACATCATCGCGGCCGTTCGACAAGGATCGCGATGGTTTTGTCATGGGTGAAGGCGCTGCGGTGATGATTCTCGAAGAGTACGAGCGAGCACAGGCGCGCGGCGCGAAGATCTATGCAGAAGTTGCGGGATTCGGTTTTACAAACGATGCGTATCACATGACTGCTCCGCGGCCCGATGGGTCGCAGGCAGCGCGCTCGATGCGCCTTGCGATGAAGGATGCGCACGTAACGCCGGGTGAAGTGCAGTACATCAACGCGCACGGGAGCTCGACTCCGCTCAATGATCCGACAGAGACCCGCGCAATCAAGGACGTCTTTGGCGAGAGCGCATACGAGACTCGTGTCAGTGGCACCAAGGGCTATTACGGACACTCGCTTGGCGCATCGGGCGCCATCGAGACTGCGATATCAGCTCTTGCTATCTCGCGGAAGTGGCTGCCTCCGACTGTGAACCTCTCCGTTGCCGACGAGGCCTGCGATCTTAACTTTCTGCCCGGTAAGGGCGAAGATGCCGAAGTCGAACATGTTCTCACGAATTCGTTCGGTTTTGGTGGAATCAATGCCGCGCTTGTTCTTCGTCGCGTGAACTGACGCGCCGAAACGCGCGACACTCACAATCAGCGGAGTAGAATCAATGCGCGATGCCTGGCGCCATTTCGTAGCGGAGTTCATTGGAACATTCGCGCTCGTATTTGTTGGCGGCGCGGCGATCATGATCGCAAAGGACACTGGCAGTCCTGCCGGTCTGCTTGGAATTGCATTAGCGCACGGATTGATACTCGCCGTAATGGTGAGCGCGCTCATGCGCATATCCGGTCACTTCAATCCTGCGGTGACCGCAGGATTTCTTGCGACTCGGCGCATCGACCCCGGCATGGCCGGTGTGTACATCCTTGCACAGTTGATCGGTGCGATACTCGCCGCGTACGTTCTCAAGTGGACCTTTCCGTTCACGCTGGTAGAAGCAACCAGAGCTGGAGGACAGGCAGTTGCACTTCAGGTGAGCGGCGGGCAGGCATTCCTGCTCGAGTTCATTGCAACCTTCTTTCTTGTGCTCGTTGTCTTTGGAACTGCGGTCGATCCAAAGGCGCCGCGTATTGGCGGCCTGGCGATTGGACTGACAGTCGCTGCTGACATTCTTGCGATTGGACCACTGACAGGTGCCTCGATGAATCCGGCTCGCTCATTCGGACCTGCAGTCGCGGTGGGAATCTACGAAGCTCAGATCATCTATTGGCTGGCGCCGCTCGCTGGCGGAATCGTTGCGGCGGTGCTTTATGATTTCCTTTTCCTGCGTCGGGAAGAAGAGCCGGTGTCGCATGGGGTACTGAAGCCGGCGGCTACTGAGAAAGGACGTAAAGGATAAAGAAGGTAAAACGACGCGGCGCTCACGCGCGCTCGTAGCCTGTAGCAGCTTTAGCGC
>DASUXX010000352.1:0-6902 GCA_036377755.1 Gemmatimonadaceae bacterium | reverse complement strand
GACACTGACAGCTCCGGTCTAACCGGTTTGAACCGGAGCTATCAGTGTCCAGTCATGAGTCCTCGGTTTCCAGTTCTCAAACCCAGTCCTCAGTTCTCAGTCCCAATCTTGTTTGTATCAGCCCGCGTTGGAAGACCTGCTCTTCTTCCCGAACTTTAACCGCGGGATGGCACTCTCGATCTGCTCGGTCACCTCCTTTTCCATCTTCTTCGGGTCGAGCGGCTGGAGCATTTCCTTCAAATCGGGATCGTTCGCGAGCGTCAGGCCAAGTCTGGTGTATAAACCAGCCACGAGGTGAAGCGTTTTGGTCACTTCCTCTTCGACTCGAAGATTCACCTGAAGAGTCAGCTCCTCACGCAGCTCGGCGATCCGCGATTCGCGGCCCTGGCTCATGAGGACGAAGATCGAAAGGAAGATCGCCTCGAGCGAGACAATCATCGTCAACAGCCCGTACGGGAAGGGATCGAACTGGGGAAGACCGAAGAATGGAGAGTTCCACAACAGCCATGCGGCGAACGCAATCGCGTGAAAGACAAAGAAGCCGGTCGAGCTCGCGAACGTCGTCAGCCAGGATGCCATCATCTCCATCCTGGTCTGCTCACCGGAATGTTCCGCTTTGATGGCGCGATAAATGTTGTGAGTACGGTGGCTTCGCCGTGTGCTGCGTCGATCGACTCCAGTCGGAAGAGGACTTCCGCCGGAGGTCATCTTCATCTGGCGGAGTTCTTCAGTTTCGAGCGTGTCGTCGTTGTCGGTCATGGCTGCCCTTGACGAGTGTTGCGATGACTGTCATCCCACTTCCTGTGAAACGTTAAACGTATCAGCTTTCGCATTATCATGAACACACCAGTCACTGTCGGTCTAATCCAGGAGGCGGTCGGCTCCGATTCGCAGGCGAACGTCGAGCGCGCGAGTGAGCGCGTGCGTGAAGCTGCGGGAAAAGGCGCGCAGATCATATGCCTTCAGGAGCTTTTCAACGCTCCGTATTTCTGCAAGGCGCAGAAGTGCGAGCGCTTCGACATTGCAGAGCCTATTCCCGGCCCTGCTGTCGAGCACATGCAGAAGCTGTCGCAGGAGCTCGGTGTCGTTCTGATCGTACCGGTGTTCGAGAAGCAGGCTGCGGGTGTCTATCGCAACTCTGCAGCAATCGTAGACGCAGACGGCTCGCTGCTCGGCGTGTATCGCAAGATGCACATTCCCGACGATCCGCTTTTCTATGAGAAGTATTACTTCGCTCCGGGCGACACCGCTTCACATCAGGGTGAGCACAAGGGCGAAGGCGGGTTCCGAGTGTGGAAGACCAGGTACGCGAAGATCGGCGTGCTGATCTGCTGGGATCAATGGTATCCGGAAGCAGCTCGGATCACGTCGCTCCTTGGCGCTGAGATTCTTTTTTATCCGACGGCGATCGGCTGGCATCCTTCGGAGAAGGATCAGTACGGACAATCACAGCTCGACGCGTGGCAGACTGCCCAGCGCGCGCATGCAATCGCGAACGGAGTATTCGTCGCGTCGCCAAATCGTGTTGGTCATGAAGATGAGGAAGGAACCGACGGCATCGAGTTTTTCGGTCACTCCTTCATCTCCGATCCGTTTGGGCGCAAGCTCGCTGAAGCTGGAACGGAGCCCGAAGTTCTGATCGCGAAGTGCGATCGCAGCCTGATCGAAGACACTCGCCGCAACTGGCCGTTCCTCCGCGATCGCCGCATCGACGCATACGGTCCTATCCTGAACCGCTACCTTGGGTAGCGGGAGTTATCAGAGAGCTCGCTCCGCTCGCTATGCCAGAGAAAACAGAGACGCAGAGCCCGGCGGTGCGCCGGCATTGGCCCGCAGAGTGGGAATTACATGAGGCCACGTGGATAGCGTGGCCTCATCACGAACCGGACTGGCCCGGCAAGCTTGGCGCAATCCCGTGGGTTTACGCGGAGATCGTGCGCGCGCTCCATACTCACGAGCGCGTAGAAATCCTGTGTCATGACGATCTGGTACGACGCGATGCGGAGCGCGTGCTCGATGCGCACGGCGTGGAAATGTCGAATGTGCGCCTGCACATCGTGCCGAACGACCGCGTATGGCTTCGCGATTCTGCGCCGACTTTTGTGTGGCGCAACGGCACCGTTGAGCTGATCAACTGGCGCTTCAACGGCTGGGCCAAGTACGACAACTACGAGCGCGATGAGAAAGTAGGAAAGGCCGTTGAGCAAATCACAGAGTTGCCCATCACGATGGCAAAGCGGCCCGACGATAAATCCTGGATGGTGCTGGAAGGCGGCGGAATCGAGACGGATGGGAAAGGCTCGCTTCTCGTCACCGAAGAATGGCTGCTCAGTGACATTCAGGTTCGGAATCCCGGGTTGTCACGCGCAGACTACGAGACTGCATTTCGCGAATACCTCGGAATCACGAATACTATCTGGCTCGGCAATGGATGCGCCGGTGACGACACGCACGGTCACATCGATGACATCGCGCGATTCACTCCGACCGGCTCGGTGATTCTCGCGTACGAGGAAAATTCCGGCGACGCTAATCACGAAAGCTCGCTCGATAATTTCGCGAGACTGGAGAGCGCCGGATGCAGAGTGGTGAAGCTGCCTTATCCGCGCCCCGTTGTGATGGAGGGACAGCGGCTGCCAGCAAGCTACGCGAATTTCTATGTAGCGAACGGCCTGGTTATTGTACCCACATTCAACGACAGGAACGATCGCATCGCACTCGATATAATCGCGCGTGAACATCCGGGTCGCGAAGTTGTTGGAATTCATGCTGTGGACCTCGTATGGGGCCTTGGCACCCTGCACTGCCTCTCTCAGCAGCAGCCTCTGCCTCCGGGGAACGATTCTCGCTCCTCATAAGGGGCATGAAGATCACGCTCATTGCGGAGGACGCGATTCGGCTCGAGCCGCTCCCCGGGCCAATGACAATCGAAGCCGAGTCAGAAGACCAGCTCTACTCGCCATTTCACATGCTTGGCAGCGGTCTCGCGTTCTGCACGTACTCGGTGCTCGCGTCGTGGGCAAGCACGGCGAAGCTCAACTCGGACGACATCGTGATCGAAGTGCGCTGGACATTCGTCGACGATCCGCATCGCATTGGAAATATCGACACGTCGATCCAGTGGCCGTCGCTTCCGGCTGCGAGACAGAATGCTGCGCAGCGCGTTGCGCACATGTGCGCGATTCACGCGACCTTGTCACATCTGCCAACGCTGAATACGACAGTGACCACAGCTGAAACGGCGCCAGTCACCGCAGGCGTATGACGACGGTTCCCGTTGTACGGTTCACGGTAAAAGGCCGCGATTATCCCGAAGACGCTCCCACGTGGGGATCAGCAGGCAGGCCGTATACTGTGGTTTACGATGGATTCTGCAAAGTGTGCAAGAAGCTGGTGGCAATGCTGAAGAAATGGGACAAGCATCACGAGCTCGAGATCCTTCCATCCCAGACACCGGGCCTGCACGCGCGATTTCCGTGGATTCCTGCGCGCGCGTATCTCGAATCAGTTCAGTTCATCGATCATAAGACGGAAACCACATGGCAGGGCGCAGCGGCTCTCGAGCATATCATCGATGCTCTGCCAAAAGGCCGGTTCATAACGTGGATATTCTCGATCCCGTTCGTGCGGCCGTTAGCCGAAAAATTCTATCGCTGGTTTGCGCGGAACCGGTACAGGTTAGGGTGCGGTGAGCATTGCCAGTTGAGAGAGCGGGTACTCGAGTACGATGATTAGTTGTTCCTGGGCTGATAGCTGACCGCAGATAGCTAGTGCTGAACGCTGGTCGCTAGCTGCCCGATTGAGAACAGCAGCTAGCGACCAGCGTCCAGCACTAGCTGTCAGCGGTCAGCTATCAGCCTAAGAACAAACCCCTCTTACCCTTCCAGATTCTCTCGCGATCTCCTCTCATTTACGAGATCCCGCAGCCAATCCTCGATTCTTTCCTCTTTCTGCTCATCGAGATCCTCGTCACGATGCTCGATGCCCGCGGCAGCAACCCCACCACTTTCATCGATCATCCGCTGAACCAGTCCTTCCCAGGTTCTGCTCTGTAGCGAATCGCCGATTGTCTTCATCGCGAACCAGTCAGGAAGTGAGGCAGGTCTATCATATACCTGAGCCTCGAATCGCACCTTGTCTCCGCGCTGCTCAGCGAGAAAGCGCACTGCGCCGGCGAGAGGGTGACCGCGCAGCGTAACGAGCGTTGCCTTTCGCGGAGTGAGCTCCTCTACCCGCACCTGGATATTTCCACGGACCGGCAGTGACATCGTGATCGTTTCACCAAGATCCAGCTCGCATTCTGTTCCCGGTTCTGTTTCAGCATCGACAATTCCCGGCGTTGCTTCATTGAAGTCGCGACGGAATCTCTCGAACAGCTCCTCCGGCGTAAGCTTGCTGCCGCTGATATCCGCCCAGATTCGTTTGCGCTTGAAAGTGCCCACGCCTTCACCGGGAAGCTGCTCGGGCTGCGCATCAGCGAGTTTCTTCAATCCTTCCTCCAGGCTTGTTGGTTCAATCCTGAAAACTGCGGTCAGTGCATTCAGCGACGGGTCATCGATGACATTTCCTTCGCGCAGCATGGTGAGCTGGCTTTCATTCACGGGAAGCGACGCGCCGAGCATATCGGCGACTGAGCTCGCTGCGCTTGCAAGAAACCCGGGAACCGGAACGCGCACCGGATCGCGGTTCGTGATCGAGGCGAACCGGCTCACGATGTCATTGGTCGATGTCCGTTCCGCGCCTGCAAGGTCGAGAATCCTTCCATGAAGATCCGTGCGCTCGACTGAATCTCCGATCGCCTTTGCGAGATCGCCCACCCATACCGGCTGAAATGGATCGTCACCGCCGTCGATGACCGGAATCGCCGGCAGTGTTCTCACCATGTTGAGAATCAGCGAGATCACGTCGTCGCCCGGACCATAGACATTACCGGGCCGCAGAATCATCCAGCCCCCGCGGAAATTCTGCACGAGAGCTTCAGCTCCTCTCTTGGAGCGATGATAGTCTGATTCACCTCGGTCTGCGCCAAGCGAGGACAGATAAATGAAGCGTCCGACGCCCGCGCGCTCTGCTTCATTAATAAGGTTGCGCGTCCCATCGACGTTGACAGCCTGAAACGTCACCTTCGGCGGATCTTCCGCGACGATACCCGCAACGTGAAGAATTACGTCCTGACCATCGGCGGCTCCGCGAAGCTTGTCGACGTCGCTAACGCTTGCTGGCCACGGCTCGACACGATCGCCCCATTGAGCGGTATCTTCTCTGGCATTCCGACTAAGCAGCCGCACGCCGTGCCCGCGATTCAGGAGCTCAGTGACGGCTGCCTGGCCTACCACACCGGTCCCCCCGGTAACAAGAACTGAAAGACTCATACGTGCCGTTAGACGCAGAAAGGTTGCCATCCAGGTGTGACGGCAGGCCCTTAACCTCGTCAAATGACGGGTGGACAATCCTTTCCGCCCGCTCGGAGAGCGAATTGAAACGCATCGGATTCATTGTCTTCCTCTCCCTCGCTGCAGCATGCAGCCGGGGTGGGGACACATATACTGTCGGCGCCGCCGGCCCGTGGAAGGAGAGCTACGGCATAATGAGCCGCCGCGGGATCGAGCTTGCCGTCGATGAGATAAATCGCAGCGGTGGCATCAATGGCGCCGAGCTGCGTGTTCTTGCGCGCGATGATGAAGCGAACGGCACACGCGCGGCGGCAATCGCGCAGGAATTCGTCAGCAACCCCGAGGTACTTGCTGTGATCGGCCACGTGAACTCCGGTGCAATGCTCGCGGCATCGCGCATTTATGACGGACAGCTCACTGCTGTTGCGACCACAGCATCATCGCCTGACTTGAGTGGCGTATCGAAGTGGACATTCAGGGTGATCTCGAGTGATTCGCTGAACGGTGTAATTCTCGCACGCTTTGCGTCGAGATTCGGTGGAACGGCCGAGCAGTTCAAGCAGGCAGTAGTTCTATATGAAAACGACTCATACGGGCGCGGGCTTGCCGATGCATTCAGGCGCGCGTTCCGCGGAACGATCATCAGCTTCGATCCGATCAGTGAAAACGTCGATCCCGAACCGTTCGTGTCTTTCATCAAGATGCGCCAGCCCGGCATAGTCTTCGTTGCCGGCCGCGAAAACTCGGCACTCAGAATTCTGCGCGAAGCGCGACGTCAGGGAGTCGAAGCTGTATTCATGGGCGGCGACGGATGGCAGGGGATAGTTGCAGACACTGCAGCCGCGAACGGCGCATATGTCGGCACTTCATTCAATGCTGAGGACCCTGCTCCGCAGGTGCGCGAGTTCGTTCGACAGTTCTCCGCTAAGTTCCAGACCAAGCCTGACGCATTCGCTGCGCTCGCATATGAT
This sequence comes from Gemmatimonadaceae bacterium, assembly GCA_036377755.1. GTDB lineage: Bacteria > Gemmatimonadota > Gemmatimonadetes > Gemmatimonadales > Gemmatimonadaceae > UBA4720. The sequence goes on along the minus strand of DASUXX010000352.1, from coordinate 538 downwards.
GCGACGCGCCTGATCGCTGAAGCTCTGAAGAAAAATGGTAAGGACCGCGCTGGCGTGAGGAAGTACCTCACCTCGCTCAAACCGGCGGCGGCGTTCGACGGCGTGACAGGCCCTGTCTATTTCAATTCGAGTGGAGATCCCATAGGGATGGGCTTCCACGTTGCCCAGGTAGTTGGCGGCACGCTCGTGTCCGGCGGCGCGCGCATCGCGATGATTCCTCAGGCGCAGTCAGAGGCGGGTCATCCATGAAGCTCCTCGAATTCAACACGAGCCAGACCATCCGCCGGATGCTTGGTATTGGATTCGGAGTGATGATCCTGCTCCTGATTCAGGCAGGATTCGTTGGCTGGGCATCGATATCGAATCTCTCCGACGAAGTCGGCGCGACGTTCAGGCATGCGAATGAAGTCACGCAACAGTCCGCACGCTTCTCGCGCGTGATAACACAGGAAGTTCAGGCTGCGAGCACTTACCTCGCCGACCGCGATGCTGCATCGCAAGCTGAGTTCCGCCGGCTCGGACTCGAAGCACACGGACT
>DASUXX010000351.1:0-6746 GCA_036377755.1 Gemmatimonadaceae bacterium | reverse complement strand
CGTGTGATCCGCGCGCCTCGTGTTAGCGAGCTGCGAGAATCTGCCCTTTAAGCTTTCCAAGTCGACGGCGAACTGATCCATCCATCACAGTGTCCCCGATTTTTACGACGACACCGCCAAGAATTGCAGGATTCACGTTCAGGTGCGGAACGACAGTCTTTCCAACAACCTTCGAGAGCTGCTCGGCGATTCGCGCCTCGTCCTCAGCGCTTGTCGCACGTGCGACAGTGACGTTTGCGTGAACACGGCCTTCGTGAATGTCGAGAAGCTTGTCGTACTCCTCTGAAATCTCGGGAATGAGCATCTGGCGACGCTTGCGCACGAGAGTCTGAAGGAAGCGAAGGAAATGACGCGGAACGCGATCGCCAAGCGCCTGGAAGAAAACTTCATTCTTCTGCGCTTCGCTGATCTTTGGCGACTCGAGAAAATGAAGCACGGTCACATCCTGCTGCATCCCATTCGCGACGTCGCGGATCAGCTTGCCCCATCCCGCAGGGTCATCAGCACGACGCGCGAGCTCGAGCAGAGCCTCCGCGTAGTTCTTTGCGATCGTCGAATCGCGCATCAGCGTGCTGCCTTGGTGACAGGCACTGAGGCGAGGAAGCTCTCGACGATCTGGCGGTTAGACGCATCGTCGAGATTCTTCTCGATGACTTTGCCCGCGCCGGCGATCGCGAGATCGACTGCCTCACGGCGAAGATCAGCGATTGCGCGCTGCTTCTCGCTTTCGATTTCCCGGCGTGCCCTGTCGAGCATTTCCGCCTGCTGCGAGCGAGTCTCTTCGATCATCTCGCCGCGGATCTTTTCTCCAACCTGGCGGCCTTCGACAATGAGCTTCTGCGCTTCAGCGCGCGCATTGTCGAGCTGCGCCTGATGCTCGGTGAGAAGTCTGGCGGCAGCTTCGCGATCAGTCTTCGCTGCATTGATCGCTTCTTCGAGCGCTTTCTCGCGCGCCTCGACTGCAGCGATCATCGGCTTGAATGCAGCGCGTGAAAGAACTACGAGAAGAAGAACGAATATGAGGAGCGTCCAGAACATGAGTCCGCCGCTCGGCGAGAGCAGTCCGGGCTTTGCGGCCTCAGCGCCTTCGGCGCCGTGTTCCTGGAGCAGCAGTAGAAGTGGAAATATCGACATTGGAATTGGTTGAGTCGCTCCCGGCTACCGGTGATTTGCCGGTAGCTGGGAGCTGGTAGCCGGGAGCTGCAGTTCTAGAACTTACCCTGGATCATGAATGCCACGACGACCGCAAAGAGTGCGACACCTTCGATAAGAGCTGCGAAGATGATGGCGCCCGTCTGAATGCGGCCTGCCATCTCGGGCTGGCGAGCCATGCCGTCCATTGCCTGGCCAGCGAGGCGGCCGATGCCGATGCCGGCTCCGATCGTTGCTACGCCGGCGCCGATTGCTGCGCCTGCCTGTGCCCATGCGGAAGCGAAGTTCTGGTTGAACTCGGCCGCTGCCTGAAGAAGAGGAAAGAGAGTCATTGGTGTTGCTCCGAATTTTTTTTCTTACGTCGTAATTGGCGGAGAGTGCGCCGCCTGTCGCTATCCGTCAGCGGAGCTCTCGCTCCAACGGAATTCCCGAATCACTCGATTCGGTACAGTGATGCTTTGCCAGCAGCCAGCTGCCAGCCAGCTGCAGTTTTTAGTGTGCACCCTCGCGAATCAGTCCAATGAACACTGAAGCGAGAAGGGCGAACACGTATGCCTGCAAAAATGCGATGAACACCTCGAGCACCATGATCGCGAACGCCATGAGAATTGGCGCCGGCGCGATATAGTAGCTGCCGAAGGTGAAAATCAGTCCGATAAGAGCGAGCACGACGATGTGACCTGCCGTCATGTTCGCGAACAGTCGAATCGCGAGCGCGAGAGGCTTGGTGAATTTTCCGAAGAGCTCGATCGGTGTGAGGATCGGCGACAGGAACAGCTTCATCGCAAGCGGCTGATCACTCGGCCAGTAGACAATCGTCTTGATGTAATTCCTGCCGAGTGTCTTCATTCCGACCGCTTCCACAAAGACGAATGTGATTGCGGCGAGCGTTCCAGTCACTGCGATATTGCCTGTTGCGGTTGCGCCATACGGAATGAGGCCGAGCAGGTTTGCGAACAGGATGAAGAAGAAGAGAGTCAGGATGAACGGCGCGTACTTTTCGCCGTGATGACCGACGTTTGGAATCACGACTTCCTGGCGGATGTAGAGCACCAGCGCTTCGATTCCGTTCGCGAAACCCTTCGACGCTCCGCCGCCGGCACTCTGGCGTTTGTGCGCGCGCGCTGCGATGAGCAGCGTGATGAGGCAGAGTGCTGCCGCGATCCAGAGCATGACGACGTGCTTGGTTGGCGACAGGTCGAGTGTGAGAGGACCGAGATGAATCGGAGCCCACTGTGGAAGCTCGAGCTCGCACGCGAATCCGGGCTTGAAGCACGGATACTCGAGATGATGCGAGTCGGTGATGTGGGGGGTGATGATATCGATGCGTTCAGCGAGCATATGCGATCAAGAAGGATTCAAGCAGAAGCGAAGCGAACATGAATGCAGCGAAGCTCACGAGCGCCGCAGCGAGCGGCAGTCCGAGCAGTTTTGCGAAGAACAGTCCGTAGAGGATGAGTACGAGAGTTCGCAGGGCGATTCCCATTCCCCATCCGGCCAGCTTTGCGTTGTGCCGTTCGGTCATCACTACCAGTGCGAAGGAGATGAGCTGAACGACGATGACGATCGTTGCGCTGATCCATATCGCGTGCCTTTCGAGTGGCAGCGTATAGGCCTGCGCGAGTATCCATCCTGTGACTGCCATCAGCGCGATCAAGGCGATGCTGAATCGTGCCATGGCTTTCACGGTTTGCCTCCGTTGCGTTCGAGTCTGCGCCGTTCGTCATCTGCTTTCTGGGCAGCGGTGATCTTGCGGTACAGGTTGAAGAACGTGGCTCCTCCTCCGACGAAGAGTCCGATGAGGAGGAAGGCGGGCCCGGTGTCGAATTTCTTGTCGACCCATTGGCCCAGCAGAACGAAGATGACGATTGCGCCGGCAAACTGGAGGCCTGATCCGGCGAAGGCTCGGAGGTCGAGTCCGTCGGATTTTGGGCTGGTATTGCGGGGCTGGTCGTCCCTCATTCCGGGGGAGGAATTTAGCGGCTTGTGAACAATTTCACAAGCGAGGTACTTGACCGTTCGGGGGTTGCCATATGTTTGGGAAATTGTGGGAAAACCGAAGGTAAGCCGAACGGACAGTTACAATGCAAGTTATGAAATTTCTTGAACTTACGCGTTACTTCAGTATTGCACGATCGTCTAAGTGTTGATAAGTTGAGCGCCGCTGGAGAGAGAAGTTTGTGATATTCGCCTTAGCTCGCGTGCTGGTCGCAAAGTAGTGATGACAAATCGTCTGATTATTCCCCTGTTGTGTGCTGCATCCGTCGTTGCGTTCGCGCGCGGTAATACGGGGCATAAAGCGACACTGGCCGCATCGTCCACAAAGACAAGTTCGAAGGTTGCGCTTTCATCGAAGTTCACGGTGAATGCTGGGACGGTCGTCGAGTTCAAGCTCGATGTGACGAACAACACCACGAAGATGGTGGAGCTGCGTTTCCCGAACGGGAAGACGCACGATTTCGTTGTTCAGGATGAGAGTGGTACTGAGGTGTGGCGCTGGAGCAAGTCGCGCATGTTCACGCAGGGGATGCAGAACAAGCTGATCAAGGCGAAGGATGTTGCGACTTTCAGCGAGGGCTGGGATGCGTCGAAGCATCGTGGCAAGTTCACTGCGACGGCGATTTTGTTCAGCGACAATCACCCGGTGGAAGAGACACTGCAGTTCGAGCTGAAGTAACTGTTGCGATTTGAATAAGGACCCCGCGAAAGCGGGGTTTTTTGTTTTTTGGGATCCTGAGGAAGGTCGCTGACGCAGAACTGACGGTAGGGTCCTATCTTAGCCGACATGACCAACATTGAGTCAGCTGCGCTCAGAGTGAACTGTCTTGGCAGCCCCGGGATCGAAACCGGGCAAGCGCGGATCGTGCCGTCAGCTTCCGTATTGTTTGGGACTGCTCTCTATCTTGCCGTTGAGGCGAGGCACGGAATATCGCGTAAAGCATTTCAAGGCCTCCTTTGGCCCAACTGCGCGGGCGACGTGGCAGCACATCGGCTGCGCCAAACGCTATTGAAGCTTAGAGAGCTGAAATTCCCCGTCGTTGCGGATGGCAAACATAGACTGCGATTCGACAGTTTAGTTGTAACCGACGTCGACGAATTGGAGGCCAGCGAGACTGTCGCGCTTTCGCAAATGGCACAGCCCATTTTCGCTGGCTTTGCCCCAGATCTATCCAACGATTTTTCAGACTGGTTTCACAACTACAAATCGCAAATTACCGCACGCATTAGTCGCCTGATGCTGCAAGAGATAGCTCGCGTCCGCGCAGCTGCGAACTGGCAGCTTGTAGACGAGTGGTGTCAGATCTTATTGCGCCACTGTCCTGAAAACGAAGAAGCAATCCTTGCGCAATCCGAATCGCTCGCGATGCGCGGAGAAAAGACCGCAGCGGTCAGATCTATCGACACCTATTTAAGCACAATTGGTGCGACCGACGTCAACTTGCGGGTAGCTGCCAGTCTTTTACGACGGCGCATTACAGAGAAAACCTCTCAAGACTCGTTCGACGTCCACACTGAGACTGCCTTGGTTGGACGTGAATATGAGCTGAAGACCTTAAGTGAATTCCTGTCTCGAGCGCGGGCGCGGGACACGCAAATAACTTGTGTCATCGGCCATGCCGGCATCGGCAAGAGCCGCCTCGTGAATGAGTTCGCTGCATTCTCGGCTCTTCAAGGTGTTTCGTGTCACAAGATTAGTTGTCGCTCTTCCGACGCGAAGCGTCCGCTGTCTGCAATGCTGCAATTAATACCGCTTCTTCGAAGCGCACGGGGCGCCATCGGTTCTTCACCGGAAACGCTCGCTTTTCTGGAAGGGTTGACAACTCACAGACCCGAAAAGTCCCAGCGCGCGCCCGATGATGATGGTCTGTCAGATCCAGTCTATTCAAAACTAGATGTCGCCCTTACCGATTTACTCGACGCTGTGTGTGAGGAGGCGACGACACTCGTTGTCATCGAAGACTGTCATTGGATGGATTTGGCCTCGGCAGAAGCGCTCAGAGGGCTACTGACGAAGTTAGATCGCCAGCGCGTTCTCTTCATTCTTACGGCAAGGCCGTCCAAACAGGATCCTTTGTCGGATGTACACACGATCGTACTTCAACCGCTCGACGCGTTTGCCTCGGCGACACTCATCCGTACTCTCGCCGCCGCTCGAGGAAAACAAGTAGCCGAAAGCCACGTCGAGTGGTGCGTCCGAATCGCGGAAGGAAATCCATACTTTCTCCACGAGCTAGCGACACATTGGTTAGAGACCGGCGATCAACATGTGGTTCCTGCAAGTTTGAGTTTAGTTCTCAAGCAACGACTTGCGCGCTTGACACCAAATGCATTGCAGGTGCTGCAGGCATGTTGTGTCTTAGAAAACAATTCAACGATCGAGTCACTCGAAGCAGTTTTGCGTCTTCCTCCGCATGAGCTACTTAACGGGATCAATGAACTTGCAATGGCGGGAATGCTTGGTTCGGGTAGCAATCGGATTGAAAGCAAGCACGACCTGCTGTCTGAAAGTGCGCTGATGCAACTTGCGCCGCAGGCTCTCTCGTATCTTCATCGGCGGGCGGCGGTTGTTTTGGAAGGACACATCGCTCAGACCGCTGATGCCGCAACATTATGGGCCTGCGCGAAGCATTGGCAGCTAGCCGGCGACATGGCTCAAGCTCTTCGGCTTGCGGAGTCATGCGCTCAACATCTATTGGAAGCAGAGCTTCCAACTGAAGCAGTCGGCGCGTTTGCACGAGCAATTGCCTACTGCGGCACGGAACAGGATCGATTGCGAATTCTGGAAGCACAGACGATCGCATGCTTTCAAAGTTCAAATTGGAGTGAAGTCGTTTCAGTGGCGCGTGATGCACGGCAATTGCGAAAGCGACTGAACCGCGAGGCGGATAGCCATGACGACATCGAGTTGATGCTGCGTCGCGCGGAATGGCAGACTAGAAACTGGGAACAGATTCTCGCAGAATCTCTTAACTGCCTCCAGGCAACCGACGCATCGGATGGACATCGTATGGAAGCTGGCGGTATGGCGTTGATGCTCCTGTCATGGAAGGGCGACCCAGAACCTCCTCGCGAAGTCTTTCGTACCATGAAAGACATCGCGTCCAGCACGCGCACTGTGCGGCTTGACTTATGGTCCCAAGCACAGATGATCTACAACACCTGCTGGGGATCGATTGACGAGGCTGTAGAAGCCGCACGGCGGTTGGTTAACGAGCAACGTCAACAACGCAACACTGTCAGACTGCTTCGCTCTCTGTGCAATTCCGCAGTAACCTTCAGAGTAGCCGGCAAATTCCAAGAAGCCTCTGACAATCTCCAGGAAGCGATAGCCGTTGCAGAAAGGCAGAAAATCGAACTCTTCAAGGGACAAGCGATTCCTCTATTGGCCCACATGGCCATCGACAGAGGCCTTACTGATCAAGCTCGGCAGTGGTTGGGATTACTTAGAAATCTTCCGACTTCTGCAGACGACGCAATGATGCTTGCGGAGATCTACTCGATAGATGCGAGGCTGTCGCTTCTCGATGGTCGGCATGTTCACGCGCGCGACCTGGTAGTTCATCGACTAGCGCATCTGTCTTCGGACCCGATGC
>DASUXX010000350.1:0-2319 GCA_036377755.1 Gemmatimonadaceae bacterium | reverse complement strand
TACAGAAAAAAGGAACCGCAAAAGTCGGCAGAGTTTTTGGGCCCGTGATGGCACTCTGGTTCGTCACGATAGCAATACTTGGCGCGATGGAGATAGCGCACTCGCCGCGGATTCTCCTCGCAATCAATCCGTGGTACGGCGTTTCCTTTTTCATTCGCAACGGATTCACCGGATTCGTCATACTCGGCGCAGTAGTCCTCGCAGTAACCGGTGCAGAGGCGCTGTACGCCGACATGGGACATTTCGGAAAGCGTCCGATCAGAGTTGCGTGGTTTGCGCTCGTGCTCCCTGCACTGATGATCAATTACTTCGGCCAGGCTGCACTTGTATTGCGCGAGCCAGCCGCTGCAGCAAACCCGTTCTATCTTCTGGCGCCGCGCATTCTGCTCTACCCGATGGTCGCGCTTGCAACCGCGGCAGCAGTCATCGCGTCGCAAGCGCTCATATCAGGCGCCTTCTCCATCACACAGCAGTGCATCCAGCTCGGCTACGCGCCGCGCATGTCGATCATTCACACGTCCGAGACCGAACACGGACAGATCTATATCCCCGAGGTGAATCGCGCGCTGATGGTCGGATGTCTCACCGTCGTCGTTGGATTCAGGTCTACGAGTGCGCTCGGTGCAGCATACGGAATTGCAGTTACCGGATCGATGGCGATCAGCACTATTCTATTCTCGACGCTCGCACGAACTCGATGGCACTGGAGCTGGGAAAAAGTTCTCGGGCTCGCAACGCTGTTCCTGATTGTCGACCTCAGCTTCTTTGGATCCAACGCACTGAAGATCGTACACGGCGGCTGGGTTCCTCTGGCGATCGCGATATCCGTGTTCACTCTCATGACCACCTGGAACAGCGGTCGAAAGATCGTGCAGAGTCTGCTCGCCCGCGGATCGTTGCCGATCGATTTGTTCCTCGCTGACGTCGCAAAGAGAAAACCGTTTCGCGCGCCTGGAACTGCAGTGTTCATGACGTCGAATCCTGAAGGCGCGCCGCTCGTTCTGCTGCATCATCTCCGGCATAACAAAACCCTGCTCGAGAACGTGATACTGCTTTCAATTCTCGCCACCAACGTTCCGACGGTGCCTGACGAGGAGCGAATCACGGTAACCGATCTTGGCGAAGGTTTCTGGCGCGTTGTGGCGAAGTACGGATTCATGGAAAAAGCAAACGTCCCGCAGGTGCTCGCGCGGTGCCGTCACATGGGTGTCGTCGCCGACCGTCGTGATACCACGTACTTCCTCGGCAGGGAACGGCTTCTTCCAACCGGCCGGGCCCGTCTCGCCCGCTGGCGGAAGAAGCTCTACATCTTCATGTCGCGCAATTCACGCACGGCGACTGAGTACTTTGCCATCCCGCCAAATCGCGTGGTCGAGCTCGGGGCCCAGCTGGAGATGTGAGACTATTGCAGGAATTCGTGGACGTTCATTGATTCCTGCACTTCGAGAAAGTCTCTAACAGGACCCGACAATCCTAGACCACCCCGAGTCGCATCCAACTGGAACCCGGCTCAGACAACTGACTCTTGTTGCGCTCGGTGTCGTGTATGGAGACATCGGGACAAGCCCGCTTTACGCATTGCGCGAGTGCTTCAAACCGGAATACCACCTTGAGGCAAGTCCGGCCAATGTATACGGCGTTCTCTCGCTTGTCGTGTGGGCACTGATCCTCGTCGTAAGCGTCAAGTATCTCGTTTTTATTCTCCGCGCGGACAACCGGGGTGAAGGCGGAGTGCTCGCACTGCTCGCGCTTCTGCTGCAGCAGCAGCGCCGCGACGCCGACAAGAATCTCAAGCAAACGATCATCATCCTCGGCCTGATAGGCGCTGCCCTTCTCTACGGTGACGGGATAATCACGCCGGCGATCTCTGTCCTCGGGGCCATGGAAGGACTCGAGGTAATAACGCCGAGGCTGGAAATTGTCGTCGTTCCTCTCACCCTGGTCATTCTGCTCAGCCTCTTCCTGGTACAAAAGAAAGGCACCCACCGGGTTGGCCGCGTTTTCGGTCCGATCATGCTGCTGTGGTTCGCCGCTATCGCAGCTTTAGGTATCTACGAAGTGGGTATGGCGCCCGAAATTCTCCTCGCTGTTAATCCCCTTTACGGCATTCGCTTCTTCATCACGCATGGCGTGCAGGCGTTCATCCTTCTTGGCGCCGTCGTGCTTGTCGTCACCGGAGGCGAAGCGCTGTACGCCGACATGGGCCACTTTGGCCGCGCGCCCATCCGCAAAGCATGGTTCTCGATCGTACTCCCAGGACTTTTGCTGAACTACTTCGGCCAGGGCGCGTAGTTGCTGCGGAACCCACATGAAGCCGAA